>CAXTWV010000168.1:0-6644 GCA_964248005.1 uncultured Ktedonobacteraceae bacterium
TATGGTGTTACTACAGACGACATCATAAGAGCATCGATTAGCGTGGCGTTATGGCTTGGTGGTACCCTCTACATAACGGACGCCTATAAGAGGACTAGCCCCACTCTATACGAGGTGTATAGAGTGGGGCTAGTCCTCTTATAGGCGTCCGTTATGTACTTACATACCACATGTCAACAAATGATAGCTAGTGCGTCGTCGCGCAATCATACAACGTATTTGCACCACCACGACCAAAGAAACTGCCGATAGACGGAGTGCCGCTCGAAGTGGTTTGAGTTTGCCACGCGCTCGTTGGCACGGTGCTACAATGGCCCGATACATATGTTGTCAGAGCACTTTGCTGACCACCGAAACCGGCAAATCCGTTCCGTGCAGCATTCCTAAACTGTGAAGGAAGCTGATCAAGAATTTGCGATGGTATCTGTTGCTGTGATCGAGGTGCATTGAGCAGGAAGAAGCGTACCGTCCCATTCGCTATTAAGGTTGAGAGCTGATTGGTTGTCAGAATGGGATCACTGCCAGAGAAACCGCCCATTGCCATTACAGGTTTGTTCGTGGCGAGAATGATGCTATCCGCTGACATCGAACTGGGGACAGCGACCAGGAATTTCGCATTGCCCTGATTAGCCTCTAAGTAGCTTATCAACTTTGTATTCGAGTTGCTTGCCTGGTTCCTTGCACCTGCTGCGTTTCCACCACCAAAGCCTTCTGTCTGCAGTGGTCCCGCCGTGAGTTGATCGGCTTGCGTACTCTGGAAGATAGGAATGGCAGCCCACACAATAGGAGTAATCATCATTGCTACAACGGCGATACCCACTGCTGGCACGAGTAAGCGTCTACTTGAAACATTGGCCCTCAAGCGTGGCGCGATCTTAACAATGACGAGTACGAGTACCGCGACAATACCCAGGACGGCTAGAATGGGGATGAGTATTTGGCCCCATGTGGGGTAACTCGTAAGGACATAGATTTGCTCAGCAATTGTTACAGCCACAGCAAGAGGCAATAGCCAGCTTTTCCAACCACCGCGCCGATAATCCTGCCACATCGTCACCAGACCAATACCAAACAACGCGGCAATAGCTGGAACCATCTCTGTCATATAGTACTGATGAACAAAACCAGCTACACTAAAGAATATAGCTGTTGTGAGCAACCATGTTCCCCATAGAATCATCGACTTCTGTTGTAGATCGCTCTGGAAGCGTGGTCGTCGCTGCCATGCCAAAGCAAGTAGCCCAAGCAGTGCCATTGGAAGTATCCAAACAATTTGCCCTGCGAGTGGTGCAGTGAAGAGACGCAACGGTCCAGCATTTCCGATGTCAAACAATCCACCACCACCTCCCCGTTGCGGCGGTGTTGCTGTATTACCGCTATTGGTAGTACCGCCATTCCCTTGATTGTTTGTGCCACCATTGCCTGGGGTAGTGGTACCGCCGTTAGGAGGTGTAGTTCCGTTCGCGCTCGTGTTGCCCGAACGCGTGTTGGCACCATTTGGTCGAAAACCGCCGCCACCAAATCTTCCAAGGAGGCGATCAATGCCGTTGTAGCCAAAGGCAAGGCTAATCTCAGAGTTATCCTGCGTTGAACCAACATACGGACGTTGTGAAGCAGGAGTGAGGTCCACTACCACCAACCAGGAAAACGAGATGACGAGAAGAACCACCGTTGCCAGCGCGAGGTGCGCTATGCGCGTCCATAAACGTTTGGGAGCGGCAAGAAGATAGAGCAGTCCGAACGCAGGCACTACTAGATATGCTTCTAGCATCTTGATGTTGAAACCGAGACCCACAAGTGCTGCCGCCAATAACAACCAGCGAAGTCGTCCAGTTTCAGCGGCACGCAATACTGCCCATGCGCCGAGCAGAAGTACCAGAGCTAATGTACTATCAATTGTTACGTTACGGTTGGTTACAATGCTGATTGGGCTGAGTGCTAAGCCAAGTGCCGCGAGCAAACCGGCAACCGCTCCAAAATGCCTTTTCACCAGATGATACAGCAGGAGCACAGAAAGTACACCAGCCAGTGCTTGGGGCAATAGCACACTAAATGGCGTAAAACCAAAGAGCTTGGAACTGAATACCTGAAGCCAGAAGCCCACAGGTGGCTTGTCGATTGTCACAAAACCGCCTGGATCATAGGAGGCAAAAAAGAAATTATGCCAGTTGTCCATCATGCTTCTAACGGCTGGGGGATAGAATGTCCCAAAGCCATTCTCGCCTAACTGAAAGAAGTTCATAAAGATAGAAACGAGCAGGATGCCCCCTAATGCTAATCGTTGCCACAGAGGGAAACGCTGTGGGACAGTTTGTTCCGAAACATGTTCAGGTTCGGTCTGAATAATTTTCTCCGTTGTATCTGCCACCTATATAATCTCCTATTATTCTTGTTACCCAACAAATATGTGCATTTTAGTAGAGTATACTGCACCGTGTACGGTGCATAATCGCATCTAACACTAGCATAACGAAAAGAAATCAAGAAGTTGCTGCAAAAAAGTAAAGTATTTGTAAGGAGAACCGAGATGACTATAGAATATCATATTGCTGAGCATGTGAGAAGCTATCAAATACTGTTACACAGAGTTTTCCAATTTTTGACTTTTCTTTTTAAAGATATATATGGTATTCTGTATCGGAGCGACCACTTTGTCGCCTTTTTACTGGCACAGACTCTATGGTAGAAGTTTGTCCTTTCGGGAGGTAGCAACTTACGAACAGGCAGGATACGCTCTTTCAGTTCTGCTTGTCACAGGGGATTGACCCTGAGATCATGGCAGAAGAGTGCAGGAAAGGTGAAGACAGAGTGGCACGTCGTACTTTCTACCTACACATAGCGGGTCAGACTCCAGCCGATCTTATAGTGCAAAGTTTCTTAGTGCATAATGGCGTGAATGTTTTTGGTGACATAGTTTGTATGCCAAGCACACGCGAGCAGATCGTGGCGGAGCAAGGCAGCCAGTGGATACGAGATCGCGAGCCATCAAGTGAGAAGGTGGAGAGATAATGATGAGTACAATTGTTGGGAACCGTACTCTACGCCAGTTGCTTGAGTACCGCGTTGCTACAACGCCTGATAAAACCTTCGTGATCTATGATGACCTGGAAGGCGGTGTTACCAGGCTCTCCTATGCAGAATTCAATGCACAGGTGAACCGGACGGCTAACCTCCTTCGCTCTTTAGGGGTGAATAAAGGCGACAAAATCAACGTTCACTTGCCGAATTGCCTGGAATTTTTGTATCTGTGGTTTGGGGCAGCAAAAACTGGAGCGGTGATCGTGCCGACGAATATCGCGTCGGCACCCACTGAATTAGAGTACCTGATTAGCCACTCTGAGAGCCGATTTATTTTCACTCAGGCCAACTATCTCACCACCATCACCGAAGTTCAGCAGCAATGTCCTGGCGTGGAGCAGGTCATCGTCTGTGGAGAAAGTGCTTCTTCCCCTGATAGACCCAACTTCGCTTCGTTACTAGCGAAACAACCTGTGGACCTTGCCCCTGTTGATGTAACACCGCTCGACGATGTGTGTATTCTCTATACTTCTGGCACAACCTCTCGCCCAAAAGGAGTCTTGATCACTAACGCGAATTATATCTATGCCGGAGAAACAGTAGCAAAGGCGATTCGCCTTACGCCTGATGACCGTCATTGTATTGTATTGCCGCTCTTTCATGCTAATGCTCAGTACTATTCCACAATGAGCGCGTTGGTGACTGGAGCGAGTATTGCTGTGATGGCTCGTTTCAGTGCTAGCAGTTACTTCGATACCTGCATTGCCCACAATTGCACTGTTGGTAGTCTGTTTGCCGCTCCTATTCGCATGATTCTCGCCCAGGAGAGGCGTCCCGAACTGCGCTCGAATACGTTGCGTGTTGTGCTCACCGCGCAAAACATTACTGCCGCCCAGCTCGATCAGTGGGCGGAACGCTTCGATGCACCTCTACTGCAATTGTATGGAATGACCGAAACAATAGGACCACCTCTGATGAATCCAATAGACTATGAGCGCAATAATCTTTCGATTGGTCAGCCTGCTCTCGGCTATGAAGTACTGCTTGTGGATGACGAAGGCAAACCTGTTTCTCAGGGAGAGACTGGTCAGATACTGGTCTTTGGACGACCCGGTTGGTCGATTATGAACGGCTACTTCAAAAATCCAGAAGCTACTGCTCAGAGCATTCGCGAAGGATGGTTATGGACAGGGGATAATGCATATCAGGACAATGACGGGTACTTCCACTTTGTGGATAGGGCAAAGGACATGATTAAGCGGGCTGGAGAAAATGTGGCTGCTAGCGAAGTGGAGGCTGTCATTCTGCAACATCCGAAGGTGTTTGACTGCACGGTGATTGGTGTACCTGATCCGTTGCGTGACGAGGCCATCAAAGCCTTCGTGGTGCTTCATAAAGATGAACAAGCCACTGCTGAAGAGATCATCGCATGGTGCCAGAGTCGGTTAGCGAAATTTCGCGTCCCCGAATTTGTGGAATTCCGCCCAGAACTGCCACGCACCTCTGTCGGAAAGATCCAAAAACATATGCTACGCCGACAAGAAGCGGAAAAACCGCCTCACCAGGATATGTGAAGAGCCTTTTAAATAACACTATTTCAGGTTGTATAATATAGTCGAAACAAGGAATGTGCTTCTGTGATTGCTTTACGGAAAGGATATACCAGTTGGTTTCGACTACACGCGTTACAATATGGAACGAATACCGACATGAACAGAACGATGCACAAGTGGCAGAGATTTACCCGAATGGAATACACACGGTGATTGCGACGGCACTTAATGATGCAGGGTTTCAGGTGCGGACGGCTACGCTTGATGAGCCTGAACATGGTCTTGCAGGACCGATTCTGGATGCAACAGATGTACTTATCTGGTGGGGACATATGGCTCACGCAGAGGTAAGCGACGAGGTGGTACAGCGGGTGTATGAACGCGTCTTGAATGGCATGGGATTGGTTGTTCTGCATTCGGGGCACTTCTCAAAGATATTCAAGAAATTGATGGGTACGACATGTGACCTCAAATGGCGTGAGGGCAACGATTCCGAGCGTTTGTGGATTGTGGCACCTGGGCATCCAATCACCGAGGGCTTAGGCGAATACATCGAACTTGAGCATGAAGAGATGTATGGTGAACCTTTCGATGTGCCACCGCCTGAAACATTAGTTTTCGTGAGTTGGTTTAGTGGTGGCGAGATATTTCGCAGTGGCGCGTGTTATACGCGTGGGCGTGGTAAGATTTTCTACTTCCGTCCAGGTCACGAAAGACATCCAACGTATTATAATCCTGATGTGCAACGTGTTATAGCTAACGCAGCACATTGGGCGGCTCCTATACAGGGAGCAGAGCGTATCTTTGGAAATAGACCCGCGCTGGAAAAGTAGTTTTAGCGCGAGGTGAGATGTTCATCTGAACACCGCTACCTCAACGTTCTTTGCAAACGAACTGTAGCACAAAAGAATATCCCTCTTCTATGAGGGCAAAGAGAAGGAAATAGATGAAGATTATTACGCTTGAAGAGCACTTCCAGATTTCATCTGTCAATGAGGCATTGAAAAAACTTCTTCCTGGTGCTCAAGACGCCCCACCATTAGCTTTTCCCGCTACCCGACTTGAAGATCTGGGGGCTGATCGCTTAAAAGCTATGGACGCCATGGGCGTTGATATTCAGGTTCTCTCCTTTACGCCAGTAGGGATACCAGCCATCCCAGCAGACGAAGCAGTCCCACTGACAAGGGAGATCAATGACCAGCTCGCAGCAGCTATTGCTGCCCACCCTGACCGTTTCGCCGGTTTTGCGACCTTGCCAATGTCGAAACCAGAGGCCGCCGCTGCCGAATTGGAGCGCTGTGTGAACACTCTTGGCTTCAAAGGCACGCTGATTAGTGGGCCGACCAATGATCGCTTTCTGGACGATCCGTCGTTTCGACCCATTCTCGAAACTGCTGCCGCCCTCGATGTTCCCATCTACCTGCATCCTGCACCTCCAATCAATGCAGTGCGAGATGTCTATTATGCTGGCTTTGATCCTGCTGTCAGTGGAATCTTTGCGACCTTCGGTTGGGGATGGCATATGGAGACAGGTGTCCACGCGTTGCGCATGATCCTGGGAGGAGTCTTTGATCGTTATCCCAACTTACAACTCATTCTCGGTCACTGGGGCGAAATGATTCCGTTCTACCTGGCTCGCATTGATGAGATGTTAACTCCAGCCACCAAACAGTTGCAACGGCCTGTTGCTGACTACTTCTTGCAGCAGATGTATGCCACTCCCAGTGGGATGCTTACGCTACCCCCGTTCCAGCTCACTCTTCAGATACTGGGAGCGGATCGCATCATGTACGCGGTCGATTATCCCTTTCTTGTGGAGAATCAAGCTAGAGCGTTTCTGGAGAACGCACCAATCAGTCCTGCTGATAAAGAAAAAATCGCGCATGGAAACGCTGAAAGAGTGCTCAAACTTTCCCCTAGATAATCTGAACAGGTGAGGCTGTATGAGCCTGACGAGGAGATAGTTGTATCAGAGAACATGTGATATATCAAGTGAAAAAGGAAAATCGGTGGGGGGAGACCAGTTTGGGGAAAAACAGGGGACACCCCCCAGTTTTGTTTTTTTGTTATAAA
>CAXTWV010000168.1:6654-10754 GCA_964248005.1 uncultured Ktedonobacteraceae bacterium
ACCTTCTCCCCGTGGCTGCGGGCCGCCTCGACCTCGCCATCGAGGTGCGCCTGGTCGGCGTCGCACAGCGCCACGATACAGGCGCCGGAGATATCGCGGAGCCGGCCGATGAGCTGATGTGCGCGACCGCCCACCCCCCCCACCGCCCCCCCCGCGGCGGCCCCGCGGGTCCCGGCCCACCCGGTCCCCCCCACCGATTTTCCTTTTTCAGTTCCTGAACTGCTCCATCAGCAGTTTTCCTGGTTCTATGGTACGTCGCATCTTTTCGTCAGGCTCACCCTGACAGGTCTATTGTCCATGAAGCGGAACCACGTTTCCTACAATATTCTTAAATGTATTTGACGCAAACATTGGTGAGGATACGGCATTGATAAACGCCGTTTGACTCGCCAACGAGGAATTGATACGCCAATCTGTTTCCTTATTTTCATCAAACCATATGACTGCCTTGATCTGTGGAAAGTACGTTGGTAGTTGAACAGTGAATGCGTCGGTGATCCAGTCAGCTTTGCTTCCATTGCTCTCTGCTGATGCCGTCTCAGCAATCATCAAAGGTGTATTGGGAGCGAGTGCCGTGATGTCAGTATATGTTTGCTGGAATACCTGAGAGAATGATTGCCAAGCAATTCCATTCACGCCGCCCCAGTTATAGCCGTCCATGCCGATCCAATCGACATAGGATGAACCAGGATAGAGTTCCTGTAAAGGAGTACTCAAAGAGTTTTCCACGTTTGGAGACCAAACCCAGCTCACATTCGTCGCTCCCACATGTGTAAAGATGTCGTGGACGTGTCGCCATGCCTGAACGTACTGCCCTGCCGTATTGCCATTGATTTGCTCTGACCACGGATACCAATTGCCATTCATTTCTTCAGCAAAACGCAGGTAGTAGGGATGCCCCCATGCTTTTGATGTTTGCGCCCATTTCGTAATGTACGCATCAAACCTGCCGCTTATAATATTTTTTAGCGAATAGGTTGGTTGATTTGGTCCTTGAGTGTAGAGCCACGGTTCCCATGTCACCATAGGAATCGAACCATGATTGCGAACATTGTTCATCCAACTTGATTCAAAGTACTGAGTTCCGTCACGAAGACCCCAGCCTTGATACCACATCACGATAGAGACAGGTTTATGCACCTGTTGCTCGAAGGTCGTGACAGACGACAAGTTTTGTAACCAGCCTGGCACATGAACCCCCAGGTAGAGCGAGGGTTGCGTAGGTGAAGCGGCAAGTGCTTGACCGTCAAACATCATCAATGCCAAGGGAAACAGAAGGAGACACCAGAGAAAACGACGTATACAGAGTTTGTTGTGGAACGAAATGCGTTCTTTCTGTATGTGGTCAATCATGTAATACCCTCATCTGAATAGGTGAGTGAGAGGTCTACAAAATGTCCTTATCTTGTAGTCTCTCTAAAAAACGGATGTGAGTCCAGTTCACGCGTTGCAGAGATAGATTGTCATACATTAACATATCGGCATGTTAACGTATTCTCAATAGTGAACTCATGCTGTTGAGTTACTTGTATCTACTAGTGTTTCCGTGGTACTGTCTAAGTAAGATATGATAGACGACGAAGTTCTTATTTTCTATGGAGGTACATACATATGTCTGTGAGTACACGTCAAGGGGCGCCACAATTTCCAACGGTGTCGAGCAGCATTCCCAATTCAACGAATGAGGTAATGGATGCTGCTATACAGGTGTTGCAAGAACACAAGCAAGTGTGGGTTGCGTTTACGCTTCGTGAGCGTATCGCGCTGATTGATGAATTGATACAGGACTTTGCTGCTATTAGCCCACGATGGGTGGCGGCTGGTTTGCAAGCAAAGGGTGTACCAACCGCGACTCCTGGTGAGGAATGGTTGGCGGGAACCTTTCCAGTTGTGAAAAATCTGCGCCAGTTGCGTCAGTCGCTGGTGGATATCGAAACTAGTGGACATCCGAATATTCCTGGCGAAGTAAAGACACTTCCAAATGGACAGGTTGTCGCGCCTGTGTTTCCGCTTACCACGAATGACCGCATCTTCTTTGGCGGTGTCACAGCGGAAATATGGATGGAGCCAGGAGTAACGGCGCAAGAGTTACCTGATACACAAGCCGTAATGTATCGAGACACAAGTCATGAAGGCAAGGTCGCGTTAGTGCTTGGCGCAGGCAATGTAGCAAGTATTGGCCCAATGGATATCTTTTATAAGCTTTTTGTAGAAGATCAGGTTGTGGTTATCAAGATGAATCCGGTGAATGCATATCTTGGCCCACTTATGGAAGAGGCGTTCCGTGCGTTGACTGAAAAAGGATTTTTGCGTATTACCTATGGTGGTGCGGTAGAAGGTGAATACCTCTGTAACCATCCTGGTATTGACGAGATACATATTACGGGTTCCGATAAGACGTTCGATGCAATTGTTTTTGGGACAAGTAGTGAAGGGGCAACACGTAAAGCTCAGAATAACCCTGTTTTGACGAAGCGTATTACGGGAGAATTGGGCAATGTGAGTCCTGTGATTGTCGTTCCTGGCCCTTGGAGCAAAAGTGATCTTGCCTATCAAGCTGAGCATATTGTGTCGATGCTCACAAATAATGCAGGTTTCAATTGTAACGCAACCCGTGTTGTGATTGAGCATGAGGCATGGGATCAACGTAGTCAATTACTCCAGCAAACAAAGGATGTGCTCAAGAAAGTTCCGACGCGCGTCTCTTATTATCCAGGAGCGCAAGACCGTCAGAAAATGTTTGTGGCACAGCACCCAGACGCGGAACAAATCGGTGTTGCAAACGAGCGAGAGCTTCCCTGGACACTGATTACCGATGTAGATGCGCAGAATACCGATGATGTGTGCTTTACGACAGAAGCATTTTGTGGTCTCTTTGCTGAAACAACACTCGAAGCGGCATCGGTCGTCGAGTATATTGATAAAGCAGTCGAGTTCGCGAATGAGAATTTGTGGGGAACGCTGAACGCGACAATTCTTGTACATCCTACATCACTAAAAGACCCGGCGATTGCGGCGGCGGTGGAACGGGCCGTAGCAAACTTGCGTTATGGTTCGATTGGTGTCAACTATTGGGCTGGCACAAGTTTCGCGCTCTGCTCAACGACATGGGGAGCATTTCCAGGTCATAGTATCAACGATATTCAATCAGGCAATGGCGTTGTCCATAACACGCTGATGTTCTCACGTCCACAAAAGAGTGTGCTACGCGCACCGTTCCGCAGCACCCCGACCCCACCATGGTTTGCGACACGCAGCAAAACGGCGGCAAAGGTGTTTCCAAAACTTGTAGACCTTGAGGCTTTTCCTTCTCCATGGAAGGTTCCGGCTGTATTGTGGGCGGCTATCGTTGGCTAGATGTATGGACCGATTATGCAGGTTAACGAAATACTATGGGAATACCTACTCGCCTGAAGAGGGTGTGCTAAAGCAGACTTGTACAGTGACGGTGGGATGTGGAGAGGGAAAGTCCTGTACGGGTCTGCTTTAGCACACCCAAACCATCCTTTTTGTGTATTAACTATTAACATGCATCATCGGTCCCTATAAAGGAGAAGCTACTGTGTGATTTGGAGTAAACTCAAAAAAACCGTAGAGAATCTTTTGGCTGACTCTGTACAGACCTCGCCAGATGATGCTTGACATAGTTGGGTAATGAAAATGGCACTGCCTGCTTGTCTATAACAACCTAAAAACTCTCCATGAAACAGAATAGAAGGAAAGATGGAAAACATTATTAGTAATGAATAAGGTAGGCTAGTAGGTAGAACGAATGAGAAGGAAAGACTATGGCAAACATTGTACCGTACATCAATTTCGCGAATAATGGTCAGGAGGCGATCAAGTTTTACAAGGGTGTGTTCGGTGGTGATGCCGAGGTGCAGTTTGAGGGCGAGCGCGTTATACACCTGGACTTCCAAGCCGACGGTATTCACTTTATGGGCAGCGACCTCCAAAGCGATCAGTCTGGGTTGGAGCGCGGTAACGGTTACAGTCTGGTGCTGAATTGTGACAGCGAGGAACAACTGCGAGATTTCTACGCCAAGCTGGTGGACGGCGGCAAAGAGGTGTTTGCGCCGACCGACAGCGGCTGGGGTGCC
>CAXTWV010000169.1:0-9124 GCA_964248005.1 uncultured Ktedonobacteraceae bacterium
ATCTCGACACCCGAACAAGGACGTGATAAATCGGTCCCTACAGGCGACGTATCCCTATTCATTTGTCAAATTGCATAATCGGTCCCTACCCTTATCTCCTATTCTCGATGGCTATGTATTCTGTAACTTTCGGACCAGTATAGTCGGCGCGAGGACGGATGAGGCGGTTATTGGCGTATTGCTCAAGGATGTGAGCGGTCCAGCCTGCGGTACGGCTCGATGCGAAGATGGGTGTATCGAGGTCAATGGGAATGCCAAGCGAGTAATAGACCGAGGCCGAGTAGAAATCGACATTGGCGTAGAGACCTTTATGCTCCATGACATACTTCTCAATGATGCGTGATATCTCGTACCAGCGAGTATCGTGATTGCGTTTGCCTAGCTCCTCCGACATCGCGCGAAGATGCGTTGCACGTGGATCATCGGTACGATAGACGCGATGCCCAAAGCCCATGATACGCTCTTTGCGCTCTAACGCATCATGAATGTATGACTCGGCGTGGTCCGGCTCACCGATGCGCAATAGCATACGAATGACCTGCTCATTTGCACCCCCATGTAGGGGACCAGAAAGCGCACTAATAGCGGCAGTAACAGAGGCATACATATCTGCCTTCGTACCCGCACTGACGCGTGCGGCAAAGGTCGAGGCGTTCAATTCATGATCGGCATGTAGGATTAAGGCCACATCCAGGACATGCGCTGCATACTCATCAGGCATGGTGCCAGTCAGCATGTAGAGAAAATTGGTAGCATGATTATGGTCATGTAAGGGAGTAATAGGGTCATTGCCGTTGCGAATGTTTTCCCAACTTGCTACGATTGTCGGTAGGACTGCGGTAAGGCGTATCGCGCGACGATAATTTGCCTCGTCGGATTTGTCTCCTGGTTCGGCGTCAAAGGCGGAGAGTGCGGAGATGGAGGTGCGTAAAACATCCATTGGAGAAGTGGTGGTGGGTAAGAGTCGCATCATAGCAACAAGCGAATCGGGCAATGTCCGCTGAGCAAGAAACTGCTGTTGGACCTCTTCGAGTTGCGTTTGTGTTGGGAGCTTACCATGCCAGAGTAGATATGCGGTTTCTTCAAACGATGAATGCTGAGCCAGATCGTGGATATCAACCCCGAAGTAGGTAAGCTTACCAAGCTTGCCATCGAGGTCGCAGATACTTGAGGTTGTCGCGACAACATCTTCCAGTCCTGCGCCAGTATTGGTGGACATAAACGCTCCTCCGTGAGAATATAGGCTTCGTCCTGGGAGGGATGACCCCGACGAAGAGGTCAACCTCTGCTTCCTCGGCGAAGCAGAAACGCGTGGCACACTACCATATGGTGTGTCTATTGTGAATATTATAGTCCCGTGTGCCAAATTGTGTCAACGCAGGGTGATTTAAACGTTGTCAATTTGGCAAGGGCGCCCGCGCCCTTGTTTCGATTTTTGAATAGCTAGCCTCAGCATACAAAATATGTTACACTGACGCAAATAGCCAGACAAGTGAGGCGGGTTCCATGAGTAAGGCCATGCGAGATGATGAAGAGCAACTCATCGCTCGTAGCCAACGCGGAGACGTAAGCGCATTTAATCAGCTCGTGTTGCACTATCAGCAGACGTTGTATAGTGTCGTCTTTCGTATGCTTGGGAATCCTGACGCGGCAGCAGATGTGACACAGGATGCTTTTATCGCTGCGTTTAAGGGTATTGGTTCCTATCGTGGTGGTTCCTCGTTTCGCTCGTGGTTGTTGCGTATTGGCTCAAATATGGCGTGCGATTATTGGCGGCGCACCCAACGTAGACCAGCAGAGTCACTAGAGGCACTGACGGAAGACGACGAGGCCCACTCGCCTAGTTTATTGAACGCCTTAGCAACAACCGGCTTAGAGGGCGACCCGGAAGAAACGTTGCTCAATCAAGAGTTACAGGCATTGATACAAAGTGGTTTAGAAGAGTTGCCGCTTGAACAACGGGTCGCGGTTGTCCTGTGCGACATTGAAGGACTCTCCTATGAAGAGATAGCGACGACGACCGAGGCATCGCTTGGTACAGTGCGTTCGCGCATTTCGCGGGGACGCGCCCGCTTACGTGTGTATTTACAAGAACACAAGGAACTTTTACCGAGTCGCTATCGTCTTACCAGAGAGTAATAATTTTCACCACACCACAAACGATCTACTATGGAGTATATGCGTGGCAAAACAAGAGCAACATCTGACAACGGCGCGGCTTTCGGCCCTGATTGATGGGCAACTGTCGCCAGAAGAGCAGAGACAGAGCGAAATACACCTGCAAAGTTGCGCGGTGTGTCAACAGCAATTGGCGGAACTCCGACAAACCGTCGCACTGCTCCATGCTCTGCCACAACCACCATTACCCCGCTCATTCGTGTTGCCAATGGCTGAACCTGCTTTAGCATCACCACGGGTGATACGCCCTATACGCCCACTAGGTCCAATTACACCACTGCCACGTCGAAGCGGATGGCCTACCTATGTTACAAGTGCGGTCAGAGTTGTAAGTACGCTTGCGGCCCTAGTTGGAATTGTCTTTTTGCTCTCCGGTCTCTTTGGAACGGTCATACCTGTTGGAAATAGCACCGCTTCAAGTGGAGCAACTACTACTTCTGGCAGTAGACAAGGTACACAAACGCCGCCGAACAAACCTAATTTTGCGGGACCCACCTATCAAGGAATGACACCTACGCCCACAAAGGGACAATCGGTGGCAAGCCCGAAGGGGCATACTGCTCCTATCGTCCAACAAAACCCGCTACAAGCATTTCTGGATGTGCGCTTGATTGGGATACGTGCGATTCTTGGCACGATTTTGCTTGCGCTAGGGATTGTTGGGTTTATTGTGTTGGCACGACGGATGTAGGGACCGATGTATCACGTCCTCTTAGCCTTTCGATTGCCAACAAGGACGTGATACATCGGTCCCTACAAATTGGCATAAATACTTGCAATCTTGCGTAGTTTTTTGTATGTTCTATAGGGAACACTGCTATTTTTCTGTATGTTTTGCTAGATATTTATAAACAATCAAGGAACACTTATGGATACTCCTTTTGCGCTGATATCATCCGCAATTAATGTAGTGGTCACGGGCCTGTTCGCGGCTGTCGTGCTGCGCCAATATCTGAGACGCCATCGCTCATATCAACTGTACTGGTTTGTGGGGCTGTTGATGGCTTTTGTCGCGACACTAGCTTATGTGTTTATGCTGCGTGTGCAGCCGACAAGTTATAACGGGATTATTCTCTTCCGTGCCTACTACATACTTGGTGTGCTGACTCCTGCATGGTTAGGGCTGGGTAGTATCGCGCTGATAACCAGTCCTCGCGTCACAACATGGTGTTTGACATTCCTCTATCTCCTGAGTGGCGCGACAACAGCGTTAGTATTGCTGGCACAAATTAATATGCAGCAGTTGAGTCAGATTGTAGGTCCTGGTACGGGCATTCTACGTCCCGGTCTCTGGCTAGTCGCGGTTATCATCATCAACACGTTGGGTGTGGTCGCGGTTGTAGGTGTCGCGATCTATTCGGGCCTGAAATTATATCGGCGCCAACAAAATATCGCAGGTTTACGTACCAGCAATATTCTCTGGGCCAATCTCCTTATCCTCCTGGGAGATTTGGTGAACGCGGGAGCAGGCAGTGTGGCGCGTGTATTGGGGTTTGAGAGTGGCTTCTGGGTACTGATGGCGTTCGGTTGGGTAATATTTTTCGTAGGTGTGTTGCTGGCAAGTCGCCGTTCTTCAGCCGCAAAGGTCATACCCGCAAAAGACTTTGAGGACGCAGAGAAACGTTTGGCATCTTCAAAATAAGATAGGAACATAAAAAAGGCTATCCTTTGTAGAAGAAGTGTACAAATATTTCAATTTGTACACTTCTTTACATATTTCTTAACCATTTCACAACCATTTCTCTTCTTTCTGCATTACACAAGCATTTTATAATAGCCTTGCATCTTGTCTTTAGCTAGAGGACTCTCTTCCAATTTGAGTAATGTTTAACACCATATCATATAAAACTTTAAGCAGGATGCAAGGAAGTGAAAATGAAATGGTAAAACGTGTTTTTGGTATGCGCTATGTGCTTATCGCTTGTCTTGCGCTGCTTTTAGTTGTTGGTGTTGTGTATCAATTCACCAATACGCGTGCGACTCAGAAAGCTCATGCGAGCGCAACATCCCACTGGATGTACGTAGTGGAGGATGGGACGGTATTTGTCTATGATATAGACAACAATAACGCGCTGGTCAAAACATTTCCCATTCCTGAGATGGGCAAGCGCGGTGTAGCAGTCTCTCCAAGTCGTGGACTGCTCTATGTCTCCTTCTGTGGTGCAAATGTCTGTAGTGGGCAGCATGGCGGTTTGCTGGCCTATGATCTTGTGCATAATAAAGTGGCATGGAGTGTCACTTATCCCTTTGGTGTGGACCAGCCTGCTGTAACTCCAGATGGCTCCAAGCTTTTTATGCCACATGGGGACGGCTCGGATGGCCTAACCTCCGTTATCGATGCGAGTAATGGCAACGTCATTGGCTCGATCAACACAGACGGTACCTTTGGTCATAATGTGGTGGCCTCGCTGGATGGCACACAGGTCTACGTGACTGGTTATACTGGTGCTAACTACAACTATATTCATGTGATAAATACAGCGACCAATCAAGTAACCAATGTAGGGCCGACGGTCGATGGCGTGCGTCCGTTCACGGTGAATGGCTCACATACGCTCATATTTACCACAAACAGTAACCATTGTGGCTTTCAGGTGCTTAGCCTCAAGACTGGTGCGCCATTGTATACTGTTCCATTCAGTGGCTCATGTGCATGGTCGGCTAGCACTGCACCAAGTCATGGCATCTCGCTCTCTCCAGATGAGAAACGGGTGTATGTGATGGATGCACCTCTGGATCAGCTAGAGGTCTATGATGTGAGTGGATTGCCAACTACAGCACCAAAGTTCGTTGCCACTGTGCAACTTAACTCAATAAGTGGGTTTTCAACCCCCTGCCAGACCTTCTGTGAGCGTGAGGGTTGGGTCTTGAACGATCTTTCAGGTCGCTATGTCTATGTAGCCGATACAGGCAATGTTATCAGCACGAGTACATTGAAATCGGTGCAGACACTGCCTGCGCTACAGAACACACGACAACTGGTAGAAATTGACTGGACAAATGGTGTGGTGAGCGCGACAAGTACGCGCTTCGGTTTGGGACATGGAGCGAGCAGTTCACCAACGCCGCCGACACCACCAAACACGCCTCCTGGTCCTACAAGCAAAACATGGTATTTCGCAGAGGGACGCGTCGGTAAGGGCTTCCGCGAGTACCTGACGGTTGAAAATCCTGCGGCTGCCTCGTGTGCCGTCAATCTTCAATATAACTATACTCCCGATGGTGGCACACCTGCTACGAAATCGGTTGCTATCACCGTCGGTCCCTATAGTCGTTGGACGGAACCAGTCCATCAAGACTTAGGCTATACAGAAAATTCGAGTACTGCTGCTAACGTTGCTGCCGTTGTAACGGTCAATGCGACAGCATCTCCGAACTGTAACGGTGTGGTTGCCGAACGTCCAATGTACTTTAGAAACTACCACGGCATTTCCAGTGGAACCGATGTGCTTGGCTCGACTCACTCGAATACCAATTACTACTTTGCTGATGTGCCAAGTTCGTCAAACACCATATCCTACCTGACCATTCTGAATCCTAACAGCACGAGCGCGAATGTGACCGCGACCTACTACCTGAATGGTAGTGTTGTGGGAACGCAAACGGCGACCGTTGCGGCAAATGCACGAGGCACGATTGCACCAAGTGCGATTAAGCTCCCCGCACATGCGGCTGTCGTTGTGACTTCTAGTAACCCAATTGTAGTGGAGCGTCCTACCTACTTTGTTGGAGCACCTGTCAATGGTGCCTATGATGTTGTGGGTGCTTCTGGTCTGGCGAAGGACTGGCTGTTTGCCGAGGGCTATACGGGTAGCACGACGCAGGAGTATCTCACTATCGCCAATACTGATCCTGCGAAGGTCGCGGCAACGGTAAATATCACGCTCAAGTCTAAGAGTGGTACGACAAAGACATATACGATTACGGTTGGCGCACAAAGCCAGACGATCTGGAATGTCAATGCGAACAATACCTTTGCAGGCTCTTCACCAGAGGTTTCTGCCGAGGTGACATCAACGGGTGCGAATATTGTGGTGCAACGTGAAATGTACTTCACGTACAAGCATACGATGACCAATGGACGTGCAATGACCTCTGTTGGTGGGTCTGATGTAATTGGGCAAGTAGGACCTGCCGCGCATAGTTCGTATAGTTTCGCGGAAGGGTATGCCAACACGGGTTACAACGATTGGCTGACCATCCAGAACCCGACGAATGCCGCGGAGACCATTTCTATCACGCTGGTCAATGGCATGGGTCAGTCCTATGTACAAAATGTGCCAGTGGCTGCGAACGCTCGTTTTACCGAGGATATCGCGTCGCTCGTTCAATCGACTTTTAGTGCTGGCTCTAACATCAATTCCAACGAGTTCTCGATGACGGTGCAGACAACCAATGGTGCCGTCTTTGTGGCTGAACGTCCAATGTACTTCAATACCAGTGGTTCGTCATTCGCTGTACAAGGTGGAGATGATATCCTTGGGTATGTAGGGGGCTAATACTTCTTACTTTCAACACAATGGACAACACGATGCCGTTTTCATCATGATGAAAACGGCATCGTGTTGTCCATTGTGTTGTTCTACAACGTTAAGACGCTTGCAATTCGCCAAGTGTGGCTGTAGTAGTTTGCTGCTGTCCGTTACGATAATATGTTACCGTGACCTTATCGCCAGGGTTTTTCGTGATGAGTGCATTGCCAAGCGACGATATGTCATTGATCGTCGTGTTGTCTACCTTTACAATCACATCACCGGATTTGAGTCCTGCATGATCGGCACCGCCGCCACTGACAACGCTTGTAATCAACACGCCATGATCGATACCGAGATTGTACTGTGATGCGAGTGATGCATCGACGCTAGCAACACTGACACCCAGGACTGCACGACCTGTGTGCGTTACCTGACCTGTCTGGATAATTTGGGGTACGATCAGCTTGACACGGTTGGCTGGAATGGCGAAACCGACACCGTTCGCGGGTGTGTTAAACTCAGGGTCAATCGCGGTCAACGTTGGAATACCAATCAGGTTGCCTTGCATATCGACGAGCGCACCACCGCTATTGCCTGGATTGATTGGTGCATCAGTTTGAATGGCATCAGGAAGAGTCGCGCCGCCCTGACCCTCAGAGACACTACGATTCAAGGCACTAATGATGCCGTTGGTGACGGTCTGTGTATTGCCCAAAGGATTGCCAATTGCCAGGACATCTTGCCCAACTTTGAGTTGTGATGAGTCACCGATGGTGATTACTGCAAGACCTGACGCAGGCGGCGTGATTTTGATAACCGCGAGATCGTCTGCTGAGTCTGTTCCTGTGAGTTGAGCCGTTGCGCGTGTACCATTAGAAAGCGTTACCTGGATAGCTGTCTCGCCGCTCACGACGTGATTATTGGTAACGATGTAGCCCTGCTTGTTGACGATTTCGCCTGAACCAAGCGCGGTTCCATTCGAGGTTGTCACCGTCACCAGCACAATGGCCGGTTGCACTTTCGTGATCACAGCTTCGCGCGTAGCCTCTACACTGCTTCCACTTGTTGTGGTGGGAGCACTTGTCGATGACGATGTTGTAGTCGTCAGTACAGGTGTTGTAGCACTACCACGTCCATACTGCCACCCAGCGAAAAGACCCGTACCAAACACGAGGGCAAGCAGTGCTGTCAACAGCAGGATCGCACCCGTGCGTAGGGCACGTGGCTGGCGTCGCTGTGCTAGCTGTGGCTGAGGAGATGGCGACACTGGTATATGCGGGTCGGTCTGTGAATTGTATGCCGCCTGTGGTGCATACGGTTGCGCCGGAGCCGCGATAGGAGCTTCACGCCATTGTGTTTGTGCATAGGTTGGCACAGGGGCATTGTATGCGTCGAGTGGCGGTTGCGCGTTCGTTGGTCGTCCGTTTTGAGCGAGCGATTTCATAGGATTCGTGCGCTCAGTCGTATCATCGTGTGGGTCTGATGCGAACTGTCTTGCCTGATTGTCACGTTCGGTTGTATCTTCATGTGTGTCGAAATTAAACATAGTTCTAAACCTCATGGATGCTAAAAATGTACAAAAGAGAGAGTGGATACTATAAACACGTATTTCTTTGCTCTGTGTATACTGTAACTCAATATCCTCAAAAGAATCTGAGGGAATTGTAAAATGTTTGTATGGATTATAATCGGGATTGTGTGAGACGAAAAAGAGAGGGTATTTCCTCAAAGATAGTGCATTTTATTGGAGAGTATGGTATAATCGGAAAACGTTGTAGAGTGCATAGAGTTGCTCGGACAAGATTATCTGCTGCAAGCGGCGCGATACACGCGAATATTACGAGGACATATACCAATAGGTCCAAGAATTAGGAGAAACATGGCTTATACTGATCAGACCCTGACTTGCCGCGACTGTAACCAGGAATTTGAATTTACATCGGGCGAACAAGAATTTTACGCCTCAAAAGGATTAACGAACACTCCGAGCCGCTGCCCTTCCTGCCGCGCTGCACGCAAAAATCAGTCTGGCGACTCTCGTGGTCGTAGCGGTGGCTCCCGCGAGCCGCGCCAGATGTATTCTGCAACCTGCTCCAACTGTGGGAATGAGGCCCAGGTGCCATTCCAGCCACGTGGTGACAAACCCGTGTATTGCAGTGATTGCTTCCAAACGATGAGTCCCGCAGGTGGTCGTTCAAGTGACCGCAGATCGAGCTGGTAGTCATCATGAGCGAAGTACGCGTGAATCCTGGCGATTCGTTTGAGATCGCCCTCAAAAAATTTAATCGTAAGGTGCAACAGGACGGAATTCTTTCAGAAGCCCGTCGCCGTGCCTACTACGAAAGCCCACAAGCACGCCGTAAGCGCAAGGCCGCGGCACAACGCCGTAAGCAGCGCCGCACCCGCCAGCCTGTTTAATAGGCTAAACATGCTATGGTTGTCGTTGGCATAACTGGTGCAGAGTATCAGTT
>CAXTWV010000169.1:9134-10721 GCA_964248005.1 uncultured Ktedonobacteraceae bacterium
TCTGCGCGGCTCTGCCATGCGGTTCCGTGTATAGTAGTGACAGGGCTTGCCCCTGTCATGCCAACGACAACCTATTTTTCTTCTCTATTTGCGGCTAACGCAGTTCATAGAGTATACTTCTCACAGGGTTCCACAAACTCTACTCGTGGAGGTTATACTATGACCACACAGCATAGCTGCGTAATTGCCCCTCATCTAAAGGCGGACCTGGGGCGAGATTCTGATGGTAAATATGGCAGAATGTTTGCTGACAATCTCGTGACTCCCGATGATAATGAAACGATGTTACTTGCATTAAGTCGGTCCGGTTCTATGATGGATGATGTGGTGAAGGTGGACGATGAAGGAACAGCTTCCGATAATCCCCGCATTCCTGCTGGTTTCCCAATCTTTGGACAGTTTATCGCGCATGATATCACTGCGGACCGTAGCCTGCTTGCACACCATGCTCGTCTTGAGGAAATACACAATTTCCGTACACCAAGCCTCAATCTCGAAGCAGTTTATGGAGCAGGTCCAACGGGCGAACCATTCTTGTACGACCTTAATGATGGTGACAAATTTTTGCTTGGTATCAATGATATTGGGCAAGCGAATGATGTACCGAGAAATCAGCAGGGTCGTGCGTTAGTGAGTGACCCACGCAACGATGTACATCTGCTCATTTCACAACTGCATCTCGCATTCCTCAAGTTTCACAACCGTATTGTTGATCTGTTGAGGTCACAGGGGACACCTGCAGCACAGGTGTTCAGTGAAGCACGTCGTCTCGTGACGTGGCACTATCAATGGATCATGGTTCATGAGTTTCTTCCTCTTAGTGTGGGCGACGAATTGGTCAACGATATTCTGGAACATGGACCCACGTTTTATACGAATGAAGGGCGTCCCTATATCCCTATCGAGTTCGCGGATGCTGCTTATCGCTTTGGTCATAGCCAGATTCGACCATACTACACGCTCAACAGTAGTGGGATACGAGGTCAAATCTTTCCCGATTGTAAAGGGACTTGTCCAGTGACGCACGACCGTGTGTTGGACTGGTCATACTTCTTCGCTGTAGATGACACTCATCCACCGCAGCCAAGCAAGCGTATAGACACGCGTATCGCGCATTCGCTGATTGATTTACCAACGTCCGTGGTTGGTGAAACGAGTATTCCAGAAGAGCATTCGATAGCCTATCGTGATCTTGAGCGTGGACGAGCACTTGATCTCCCTTCGGGCGAGGCACTCGCAAAAGCAATGGGTGTCGAGCCGCTGAAAAAAGAAGAGCTTGGCCTGGACGCGTTCCACATGCAAGGTGAAACACCCCTCTGGTACTATATTCTGAGAGAAGCTGAGGTACGCCATAATGGTGAATATCTCGGCGATGTTGGTGGTCGCATTGTCGCAGAGGTCCTTATCGGTCTTGTAAATGGAGACCCCGATTCCTACCGCAACGCTCCCGATCCGTGGAAACCCTCGTTGCCTGCGCTGCAAGAAGGACATTTCACAATAGCGGACCTGTTGCGCTTCGTCTAAACGCCCTGCTTGAATTGCTATACTAAGGAGTGATAGAAACATTGAGCGAAAACATGTCACGGC
>CAXTWV010000170.1:0-4161 GCA_964248005.1 uncultured Ktedonobacteraceae bacterium
AATAATGTAAGGCGGTTTTATGTTTTACCTTTTTGTTGTATATATTACCGATTTTGTTGATTTAGATAGCATTTTTTTTAGTATTTCGCATTTGTTCTTGCAGCGTAAGCGCACGCTGGTAATACTCTAAGGCGACAGAAAGTTGTCCTTGAGTGTAGTAAGCCATACCAATATTGTTAAGGACGAGAGCAGTGCCAGCCGAATTACTCATCTGGTCTTGAAGTGCAAGAGCACGCTGGTAATACTCTAAAGCTGTAGGGAGTTGGCCCTGAGTATAGTAGACCATGCCCATGTTGTTAAAACACATTCCACGGTCCGAGGTATTTTTGCTCGCTTCAAATACTTGAACCGCTTCTTGCAAAATGAAAAGTACTTCATTCCAGCGTGACTCTTGTTGTAAGAAACGAGAATACCACATCAAATACTGTCCGTAGGAATCGCTCTGCCTGTCGAAAAATGGCTCCCCCTCCTCTACTACCTGCTGTACCAGTTCCAAAAGTGGTCCGGCTTGTTTGCGCCTCCATCTGTCCACCGCTTGACTCGTCAAATCTCTCCATGTTTCAAACGCCTCTACTTGCATCTCCTTCACCTGGAGAGCATGATAGAGAAACTCTATTTGCGCATGAAACTGTTGTTCTGGAATCTCTGCGAACCATCGAGCGTAGTCTTTATCAGATGATGAAACTTGCTTTGGGGCGTTTTGTTTTTCTGCCTCAAGACGCTCCTTGTAGTAGTCTGCTATGGTACGATGCAGTAGTTGCTTCGTCTCAGGATGGAGACGACGTAGCTCATCCAGGCGCACATTTCGCATGAGCATATGGAAGGTCGGTTGTTCCAACAAGGTATCGCCTTGTGGATTTTTTCGGTTGATGAATGGATATTGCAAAAAACGTGTGTAGGCTCGATCATCAAGAGTAAGTTCTTTGTTGTTTCCATCAGGGGCGACATTCAACAGAACTCTAAGTGTGTCCTGGTTGAAGGAACGAAGAATAGGACCGCGTTCAAGTAGTGTGCGATATGGTTCAGGAAGATTCCTCAATAATCGCACTTCAAGCCATTGTACGCGTGCATCCTCGGTGACAAGAGGACTTTTTGCGTGCAAGTTTTCTGGTGTGCGTTCAGCCAATGGCAATAATTGAAAATAGGCGACGGCTAATGATAATACTAATGGATGGCCTTTTGAGAGGTTGTAGAAAGCATTTATCAAGGGTTCATTCGTCGAGGTATTCTCAGGGAAGATGCCTTGAACTTGTAGGTAGTCTTTGATCCGTAGCACATCGAAATCATCAAGTTCGTCATTCGTCGAGAAGGGTTGTAGGGCTGCACTGGTGGGATACTCCCAGCCACAGGTCACGACCAGCACAGGGTACGGAGAGTTTTTGGAGAGGTTGAGTAGCACTTCATCCAAGAACCAGCCCGTGAGTTCAGGGTCTGTCTCAATGAGACGTTCATAGCCATCAATAAACAGGCAGAGGGGATGTTCGCACTCTTCGGCGAGTTCAAGGAGTGCGCGGGTGAGTTCGGCACGTAGTTGCAATTCTCTACGCCGCAGTTCAGCATTGACGGACGCACTCATCTGGCTCTGTGAGACAGAGGCCGCTTCTTTCGCGTCAATCTGCTGATTTATGGTGATCGTAGCACGATATTCGTCAAAGCTCTGCTTGTATTTCTCGCGCTGAATACGATAGCTTTTGAGGCTTTCGCGTGGCACACATCGCTTGAGTGCATCTTCCAGACCATCGAGAATTGTACGAAAATCAGGAAATGATTCAGCAAAGACAAATGTACCTGTGTGCCAGCCAGCAGGAGGACAGACACGCTTGCTCAGATACTCGATGAGGAAGGTTTTACCTGTGCCACTATTACCTTTGATTGCCAACAACCGAAAATCGCCTGCTTGAACAGAGCCAAGCAGCTGCGTAAATTGGGCAAGGATGCGCTTCCGGTCCGTAAAGCTATCGAGTGGGTCGCGTAGTATGCTCTCATGCGGCGCGTCTGTCGTCATCTATTCTTTCCCTTTATGATATCTCCGAATCTATGTTGATACCTTCAATTGTGCTTTTGTTATCAGCCGTTACGCCGTGTTCTATCTGACCACCTCTGGCCTTCGCGTTCGACTCTACGTTACTAATTTTGCTCTCATTGGTCGCTCTCACTTCGACGGTGATACGTGACCAGTTCTGTAGAAGGCGTTGTATGTCAGCGTCCAGTGCCTGTCCATTTTTGAGGATGAGGGTGTGTATATCGGGAGCGATTTTTTCCATTGTTTGCCCTTGCTCTTTAAGGTTTGTCTCTAAGCTTGTACCCAGCCATTCAGCATCAAGCTTGGGATTGCTCAACGCCGCGTCCTTGATAGCGGGTGTGACGACAACCAGAGCTTTCGCCGCCTCTTCATTCACCTTTTTATCTGTAGGCAGTAGGGCTTGTAACGTGTCTGTCAGTGACTGCTGGATATCATCGTCTTCCATCTTCTTGCCCTCGATTGGTTTGAGAAGTTTCTCAATCGTGTCGGTACTCATGTCTATCTTAAGCAGAGCCAATGAGTTCTTGATAGCAACTGATGCCGCCGCACCCGCCGCGACAGGACCAAATATAGGAAGGAGCACAGCCGCGAGTGCGCCTGGAACGAGGACGCTGATCAAATTCTTCACGTGTTTGTCCTGGAAAAATTCGCGTAAATGCTGTTTCGACTGCTCGAAATGGCTGCTTTGAGATGTATCCCGTGGTAATCGAGTCGAGCCGTTCATTGGTTATAGCCTCTCATTATAGAAATAACGTTACTTTTTGACAGCATTATACCATATAAATAGATGAGAGAAACCGGATGTAGGGATGAGATGTATCGCGTCCGAGATGCATCTCATCCCTACGACCTTCATCAAATGAATTATGGTTCCTACTTGTATATTCCTTCAAATGCTGCTATCATCTAGTCGAAATGCTTCAGGTTGATGCTTACTATGCATAAGGGACTGTAGACACGAAGGAGGTTTATTTTGACCTGTCCAAATTGTAAGAGCCAAGTGGCTGATGGCATCAAATTTTGTGGTGTGTGCGGCGCACCACTGCAACAGGTTGGTCAGCAACCATCATCACCATCACAACCGCAATATTACAACGCACAGCAAAGACCGCAGTATGGTACGCCGCCACCTCCACAGGGGCAATACGGCACACCACCTCCACCACAAGGGCAATATGGTACGCCTCCACCACAAGGGGCTTATGTGCCACCAAATCAGTATGAAGAGTATGCCAGTAGTCCGCTTGGAGCCGCCGAGCCAAAGGCCGAACTACACAATCCCAAAGGACCATTGCGCGTTGCCGACATGACGATCTCTATTGAAGGTGAGTTAGTACCGGTGGTAGATATCATGCTGGGCAATTCAATGCCAATTTACTTTGAACACCACATTCTGCTGTGGAAGCATCCAGGTGTGCAAATTGGTTTCAAGACGGTCAAAGGTATGGCAAAACGTCTCTTTGCTGGCCTGCAAATCTTCATTAGTGAGGCACAGGGACCCGGCAATATTTCGTTCTCGCGTGACTCGGTGGGTCAGATCGTCGCGCTACGGCTCCAACCTGGACAGATGGTTGAGGTGCGTGAGCATCAATTCCTCTTTGCGACAGGGAACGTGGACTATGGCTTCACATTCATGCAGGGGGCAGCAAACATCCTGTTCAGCCGTACAGGACTCTTCATAGACCAGTTTACCGCGCAGGGGAGCGAGGGTATGCTTGTCCTACATGGCTACGGCAACGTCTTTGAGAAAACACTTGCCCCAGGCGAAACGCTCGATGTTGAGCCAGGTGCTTGGCTATGGAAAGACCCATCGGTGCAGATGAGTGTGACCACCGTTGCAGGCTCACAACGCTCAGGTGGCGGCATCTTTGGCGCGATTGGTGGCATGATGGCGGGTGCATCATTCGTCCTTAACCGCTTCACGGGGCCAGGACGCATTGGTATTCAGTCGATGACCTACCATCCACCACAAGCTGAAGGTGCCTCACAATCAGGCGGGCAGAGCAACCTCGGTGGCACCATCAACACCTTGAACAACCTGTTTGGTAATTAACGTATGCACCAACAATGTAAACATGACATGTAGCACGACGGACGCCCACAAGGGGCTACCCTACTATACACGCGGTGTATAGTAG
>CAXTWV010000170.1:4171-7025 GCA_964248005.1 uncultured Ktedonobacteraceae bacterium
CCTCCGTCCAAACAATCATCCCGTGGTTTTTTTTTGTGGTGCCGCGGTGGGTGGGCGTCCGTCGTGCTTAGTTAAACCATACGCCTTTCTTTACATTGTTGGTGCATTTACCCCATTGCCTTTTTCTTTATTGATGCGCAAAATCTTGAGCATGTATTGCTCTGAATTGAGATAGAAGGGGTTGCGCTTAATATATTTCCCTACCACGGAAATAGGATGCAACTTCAGCATCTCTACGACGAGGCTGGGCACAAGTTTCCCATGATCGTAGTGCATTAACGCAATGATGGGAGCGGTTTGGAAGGTGAAGACAGCATCGGAGGCCGCTTCGTATTTCAGGATTTGTTCAGGGGTAGCGATATCTTTTGCCAACCATGTCATATCAATTGAAATACGGACCGCTTGCCAACCCTCACGAAGTGCCTGCGCGATAAACGTCTGGTGCTGAGAGAGCAAAAAATACGGATCGAACCGCTTACCATTCGCAAGCAGGGGTTCGCGCTCATCTTGTAACACCAACTGGCCCGACTCAACCAATGCATCCACATCTACCTGTAACTTGCGCAACTCATCGCGTAGTTCCTTTATTTGTGCAGGTGCGGCTGCGAAGAAGCACTTTTCGGAGAGTGATAACCCCACTCGCAATAAACGCGCAGTCACACCTGGGATTTCCGTGACTTTGCTATACAACTGGCAAATATGTGAGCCAGGTGGAATACGCTCCGTTTTACCTTCAACGCTAAGATCCATATCTTCCTCCACGAGCCGTTGTAGCTTTCTTGGCGCGATGCGCTTGAAAAATGCGAGCGGTTCGGTTACTCATACTTACAGTAAACCAACCCATAAGACCAAACATAACAATACCAAAGAGTAGCGCGAAAAAAAGTAACAAGGACACCTTTGCAAGCGAGGCTTTCGCGATCAATGAGATAGCAAGTGTGATGAGCAGAACCCCAGGTGTGAACAGCAGTATCCATCCACGAATCACACGTAACCCTTCACGAGGTGACAGTGGCTCTTCTCCGCTAAAGGGAAAGAGCATACGTCGTACAAAAGAATACTCCGTATACTTTTGAGATTGTTGGCTCGACGATGGGTCCATCATAACGGCTTATTCGCTTCCTTCACTGTGTTGCTGCTCCAACCACGAATGTAACATGTCCTCTGCTTGATACAGAATATGTACTTCATTTTGATAGGTGAGACGCCGACACGCCTCATATAGTGGAAACCATTGCACAACATCATATTCATGGTCGTGCAGGGATGTATCCCCGCCAATAGCTTCCAACAAGTAATGGCGTACCTGCTTGTAATACCGTACTGAATCGCGCACAAAAGAGTACGAGGTACTTCCGATATAGGCAATCAAACGCACCTGAAGACCCGTTTCCTCTTGCGCTTCACGTACCGCGACCTGTTCGATTGTCTCTCCTGGTTCAGGGGTGCCTTTAGGCAAAGCCCAGATACCTGCATGACTGCGCCCCACCAGTGCAACCTCAAGCACGTTCATAGGCTCTGCTTCAGCATACATGGAGGCTTGCAGTGATGCAACGCTCCGTTCTGGAACATGCAGAGATGTGCTCCGAAAGACAACGCCTCCTGCTGAGTACGCACGCATGGTTCGATATCGCTCCATCTCTTTACTCCTTGAAAGGAGTAGTACCACACTCTACTATACAACATTTCTACACATCACCAGGACTTTTGTGTAGAAACAAACTTTGTGCGAGTATAGCGAATGTCCCTTTATGTGTCAAGATAAAGCTCGTCGGATGGCGTCCAGATTCTTTCCTGGCGTCTCAGGCGGAATTGAACCACTAGGAGCCAGTAAAAAGTGTCTTCCTCCTGTCAATTCCAATGCCTTCGCGACCTCTTCTTGTACCTGATCGGGCGAACCATTTTTCAGGGTTGTGTTCGCACTGATACCACCCATTACTGCCTTGCCTGAACGCTTCTTGCCCTCGCCAAGATCAGGATTCCCCTCCGCGCTGGCATCCCAACTGATTGCCTGCACGGGATAGGAGGCAAGTTGATTAAAAAAGATATGTGACCCACTGTTCTGTAAAATGGTGAATTTGTTGCCTCGCTTAATGGCATCCAGAAACTCAAGATCGTATTGCTCACCAAATTCACGGTACTGGTCTGAGGTTAAGACGCCTTCACTAGCCCATGCATCGGTCGCATAAAAAATACCGCTTGCTCCCTGCTCCATACAAGCAATCGCGAAGGTGGTAAAGGTCTCCGTAATTACACGTAGTGCTGAATGCATCGAGGAACGATCCTCACGTAATGACTGTTGCACAGTTGCGCGTTTGTTGCCCGCCAAATATTTCGCGATGCCGAGCGGACAGAGAATTGTTTCGACGAAATAGGCATCATAGCCAATCGAGTGATTGAGCAATTGCAAGGCTTTCAATTGCTCACCCAACGCACCACGGTCTGGTTCTAGTGGGCGCAACTTTCTCCAATCAGACGGTGTTCTAATGGGCGTACTCTCATAGACAGGTGCTTTATACTTTTCGCCGGAAGGTTTCGCCTTCACGCTCCAATCCTCAACGCAATAGGAGACGCGCGGAGTCACCTTCATAAAATCCCAATCGTAGCGAGTGAAGTTTTCGACCATCGCCTCAGTAAATGTCTGCACATTCCACTCGCGCTCAAAATCGTGTCCCCACATACTCGCGGGTACGCGGTCAACCACATCGCCACGCAACGCGGCATCGACACGCTCTTTCTTGTTCATGATTATGCCCTTCTTTTCATCGTACATGGTCAATCTTCATTCGAGGGTTGTAGGGACCGATGTTTAACCGACGCATTGCATATAAACAAACGACGAGGACCTGATAAA
>CAXTWV010000170.1:7035-10648 GCA_964248005.1 uncultured Ktedonobacteraceae bacterium
TTCATTGGAGGGTTTTCGGGACCGATGTATCCCGTCCTCTTGGCATAGCCCCTGCCAACAAGGACGTTATACATCGGTCCCTACAACTTCTTCATATCCTATCAATATTTCAATGGTGACGAGGACGTGATACATCGGTCCCTACTCTAATTCTTTGAAACGATATCCTTCGCCACGCTCGGTCAGGATGTATTTCGGGTGTGCGGGGTCTTTCTCGATTTTCTGACGAAGATAGGTGATGTAGAGACGCAGGTAGTGTGCCTCATCACGATATTCGCGTCCCCATACTTTCGAGAGCAGGGTTTCATGTGTCAGCAAGTGACCAGCATTGTTGACGAGATGATACAGGAGACGATACTCAGTGGGACGCAAGACAACTTTTTTACCACGCACAAACACTTCGTGACGTGAGAAGTCGATTTTTAGATCGGGGTCAACCACAATCTCTGTTTTACGGGCTGGTGGTGGCATGAGCGAACGTCGCAACAATGCCCGAATACGAGAGAGGAGTTCGCGTGGATTAAACGGTTTCGCGATATAGTCGTCGGCTCCGAGGTCCAGACCACGAATACGGTCATGCTCATCCTGCCGCACCGTCAGCATAATCACGGGCACAGTCGAGACTTCACGAATAGCCTTGAGTGTCTCGAAACCGCCCATTTCGGGCATCATCACATCCAACACTACGAGGTCGGGCAGGTGTTCGCGCAACTCATCAAGTGCCTCTAGCCCATTGCTTGCTTCAAGCACTGTATAGTGCTCTAATTCCAAATTCATACGCACAAAATCGCGAATGCGTGGTTCATCATCTACGATGAGAATCGTCATGTCGCGTAGATTCAATACATCCTTCTCCATTAAAACACCACCATCGGCAAACGCGCCTTCTCTTCACGCGGTAGACTAAATGAAAACGTTGACCCCTGACGTAGCGTACTCTCTACCCAGATATGTCCCCCATGTGCCTCGACAATCGCACGACAGATATATAAGCCCAATCCCGCGCCTGGCAAGCTTTGTGAGTTCTGATCGCCAACGCGCTGAAAACGATCAAAGATGTGTTCCTGGTCACGCAGCGAAATGCCCATACCGGAATCGCTAATACTCACAATCACCTCATCGCCTGTCGCACGGCAGGTTATCGTGAGCGCACGCTGTTTGGGCGAATATTTGACCGCGTTATCGAGCAGGTTCTGCAAGACTTCTTCGATACGGTCTCTATCCGCCATCACTGTTGGCAGCTGCTCAGGAATGTCAAGCGTCACCTCAACATTTGGACTTTTCGCCTGTAAGCGGCGCGTCACTCCTGCAATCAATGGAGGCAGGTCTAATGGCACAATCTCCATTAAGATCCCACCCGCCTGAATGCGCGATGCGTACAGCAGATTCCCAACCAGCTTATTCAAACGGTCCGCCTCTTCCTCGATTGCTTGTAAGCGTGTGCGTAACGAAGTCGGCTCAAAGGTTGTATCGGTTCGTGCAAGTGTCGAGGCATAGCCTTTGATAATGGCGATTGGCGTCTGCAATTCGTGTGAGATGACCGAGATAAATGTTGAGCGTTGCTCTTCCTGCTGACGTTCGCGTGTGATATCACGCACATTCAGAATACCATTCATCGGCTCGCCACGCGTCGAACGGACACATGAGGCCGTAACACTCACATCGACGCGTTGCCCATCACGAGTCGTAACACCCATTTCTCTATTTACTACTACCTGACCTGCGAAGGCTTGCAGAATCGGCGAATCCTCCAAGCCAAGTTCGTTGCCTTGCCGATTCTTTGGACGTAGCACTTCAAAGTAAAAACGTCCCAACACTTCGCCTTCACGCCAGCCTGTCAGCCGTTCCATCGCTGGATTAAAGTCGATGATGCGCAAGGCGTTATCGACGGTCAGGATGCCCTCGGTGCTGTAGTGGAAGATAGCAGCGAGGCGTCCCTGTTCTTTTACCAACGATTGTGACTTTAGAGCAAAACGTAAGCCAGAGGCTACCTGCGCGAGAAAGAGATGCAAGGCACCATTTGTCGCGTCTATGCCTTGCCGATTCTCAAAACAAGAACAGGTTTGCGCGGGTCGAATCAAGTGTAACATGCCGAGCGATCCAGCCGCGTCATACAAAAAAAGCGAACAACGCTCTACCGCGTACACATACGTCTCCTCGACACCCATCTGCATCGCAACCTCTGGCGCAATCGGCTCAATCACCAACGGTTGTCGAGAAGAGGGTTGTGTGCTACGGTCAGCGAGTGTCAGAAGAGATGACAAGGCGACATCACTCAAACGATAGCGCGTGTACTCAGTACTACTCTGTGGATCAAATGCCTCATTTGAGACAACGAACACACCGGACTCACCACCAAGCAGACGGACCGCGCTCCCCACGAGGACGGTCATCGAATCATACACGTCTTCCGCCTGTTGCACCTGGGATAAAGACATAGAAAAGAGGCTCCACTAGACAGGTTTTGTCAACGGTGCTATTGTAACACATATCAACAGAGGTGGGTATAGACATGCATTTCGACATTTTTACGCTGTTCCCTGCCATGTTTCAGGGACCCTTTAGCGAGAGCATCCTGAAACGTGCGCAGGAGCGTGGCCTGCTCGATATCGCGCTTCACGATATACGTGCTGCCACTACAGATAAGCACCATATGGTAGATGATTATCCCTATGGCGGTGGTGCTGGCATGGTCATGAAGCCGGACCCAATTTTCGCGGCAATCGAAGCTGTACATCAGAGTGGTCCCATTATTCTACTGACACCACAGGGTCGTCTCTTCAACCAAAGCATCGCCCGCGAACTTGCGCAGGAGTCACGAATTACCTTGCTCTGTGGACATTATGAAGGGATCGACGAACGTGTAATCCGCCATCTGGTGACTGATGAGATATCAATTGGCGATTATGTGCTGACAGGTGGCGAGCTTGGAGCCATGATTCTCGTCGATGCCGTTAGCCGCCTACTCCCAGGCGTCCTGACGGAAGGCTCAACCGACGACGAATCGCACAGCAACAACCTCCTAGAATACCCACAATACACACGACCCGCCGAGTTTCGCGGCTGGCGTGTCCCCGACGTATTGCTCTCCGGCAACCACGCCCAAATCAATCGTTGGCGTCATAAGGAGTCATTGAGGAAGACAAGACAGAGACGACCTGATTTGTTTGCGCAGGTGGATGTGAGTAGCAAGCAGGATGTGAAGATAATGGGGGAACTGGATGGGGAAGAGACGGTGGAGGATAACAATGAATAACTGTAGGGGTCTAATTCATTACACCTTTTGGGAACGCACAACGTTGAGGTATTTTGAAACGCTTGTCCACATCCGCCAACATTCGTGTATGCCAACAGGGTGTAATGAATTAGACCCCTACAGATGGGTTTACGCTACACCTCTCCTCACATCCCCTACCGCCAAACCCCCACCTTGTCCATTCTCCACACTACTCCGTGACTCGCTGCTTCCTAGCACGCCAGCCATTTGCAACCCTTGTGCATGTGACAGTATCTTGTATTGGAGTTTGAGGGCGAGGATGCGCGTCACGGATGCATCTATCTGGGTCTGGGTTAATGTTCCGTTTAGCACCGCTTGCTTCAAGCCGAAGAGCAT
>CAXTWV010000171.1:0-10042 GCA_964248005.1 uncultured Ktedonobacteraceae bacterium
GCACCGTATCAGGATTGGCATAGTAAATAGAGTGAATCGCTTGCCCTTCGTTGAGAATAAGTTCTCGTGTTCCATCGGACGATTGTGTTACCTGAATGTAATTATAGTACGACTCTTTATCATAGATCAAATTCGGGATATCCTTGAGTGGTCCGAGTGGGAGCAACACCGCGATAACCACGAGTAAAAATGATGGTCTCCAAAGTGGTCGTAGACCCCACAACGAGGCCGCGAATAGTAACACGCCAAAAATCAGCAAAGTCCGCCGTACACCAAAGGTCGGTATCAGCCATAGGACAGGTAGAAACGCACCGATGATGCTGCCAAACGTCGAAATAGCATATAACGAACCGCTAGAGCGTCCACTTTGCGCGACATCTTTTGTGAGCAAACGAATAGCAAATGGAGAGACGATACCCAGGAGCGTCACTGGAACCGCAAAAAGCAAAATCGTTCCAACCAGCGAACTCAGAAAAATACTGACAGAAACCTGTTCAAGACCCGTGACCGACCATTGCAAAATTTGTTGGCTTACAAGCGGAATCAGCGACGTTGCAAGTGCTGCCGCCGCCGTAACAACGCAAAGCACCTGTTCTGATGGATAGCGGTCTGCTAAGCGACCGCCCACAAAATAGCCCACAGTGAGATAGACCAGAATCAACCCTATAAGGCTCGCCCATACGATGAGCGAGGTTCCAAAATATGGCTCCATGAGCCGTTCAGCACACATTTCCAAAGCTAGGCTCGTCATGCCGCTCACTAATACCAACGGAATCAGAAAATATCTCATCAAAGCTCCATCTGCGTGCTCTACTACTGAAACTGGAATTGACTTTTGATCGTCGCGAAATATGTTGTGTCAACTGTCGCAAACTGGTCCGCTGATGCCTGTAACTCTAAGATATACGCTTTGCCTTGGTGGGCATCCGCATAGATCTCGACCTGTTCTTGTGGCTGTCCTGCTTCTTGATACGTAATTACCTCTTTAGACCACGGCTCTCCACCAAGAGTCTCGGTTGTCATAGGTGTGACGACTACATAATTAGTCTTCGTCGCGAAATTCTGCTGTACGTCAGTGGTAACAAGGTCGCTAGAACTACTTGCGGTTGCGCCCGGCGTCTTGAAGGTCGCGTTTTGATCGGTTGGATTAGAATTAATGAATTGTACGCCTTGCACACCTACAGGTTGCGAGGCTGCCCACCCTTGTGGGTACTGTGTAGAGAAGCCGTTGGCTGTACACAGCGTTCCGCAATAGGCAAAACCCACTGTAGGTGTTGCCGTAGGAAGCGTTGTCGCCGTAGGCGTCGGTGCTACAGTGTCTGTTGGTGCGACTGTTGCCGTAGGCGTAGGGACATCTGTTGTTGCGGTTGGTATGGTCGTCGCGGTTGGGACTATGACTGGTGTTTGTCCACCGTTTGGAGTCACGTTCCTTCCTTTTAGGACATACAGCGTCCCGATGCCTACAACGCTCAGGAGTGCAATCACGAGACAAATGCTCACGATAAATATGACCGCGCCATTGTGTTGTTTTTGCGGTGGTGCAGGAACACTTCGATACCCTTGTCCACCCTGCACAAGTTGTTGTTGCGGATAGCTCTGCCCACCATAATTTCCTGTCTGTAACGGTTGTCCTTGTGGTGGTTGTACCTGACTGGGAAACCCATAACTCGTAGGACTCTGAGGTGGATATGCATTTGATGATGGGTATGGTTGTTGATAACCTCCATTGGGATTGCTTGGTAATACCGACATTGCTTCAGTCGCATCCCGATAAAATCCTGTACCCTGACTAGAACTCGATTGTGGGGTTGGTGGCATGGGCACTGATGGTGGAAATGAAGGTCCTTGTGTATGAATCGGTGGCGTTCCTCCACGCGTACTATTTTGCGCTCTGAACGTCTCGTGAGGTGGATATCCGTTTAATTGTCCAGTACGTGGGGGTGGCGTATGAATCATCTCAGTCTGGAGTGCTTGAGGAGCAGCGGTAGGGGTACCGCATTGTCCACAGAATGCCTCTTCTGAACTAACCTCGTTTCCACACGTTCGACATTTCATGCGCGTTATCTATCCTTGCTCTAGGGCGCGTTACGTTTCTTGGGGTAGGGTGTTTATACGACGTATTATAGCCTATTTAACGTTCTCTGACTACCAGATTAGCTATTTGTCTTATGACCTGCTATGTCTTCAATCACAATAGGAATTTTTTGCAAATCCCCATGTTCATAATGATGATAGGCGACTATCGAAGGCGGCATAATACGTCCTTCGTGTTCTTGCGCTTCTACATTGGTAAATGGTCCGCGAATAATACACCACACCCACGGAATACCTTGCTCTTGATTCACACGTTTCATGTTTTCACGGTCGGTGCTACTGGCACGCGCAAAGCCTGTTGGATGGCTATGATACACACCCACAATACGGTCTGGATGCTCCATCTCAACGGCTAATAAGTCTTCTGGTGCAAACTCGAAATACACCGATGATGCAAAAATGTTGCGCAACGGATAGGCTTGTTCAACATGCCAATTTCCCTGCGCATCTATTGTGCCAAGTAGAACACCACACGCTTCAATAGTACTACGATGATAAACATCTACAAATAACGCTTTTTGGGCTTCAACACTAAGAGAAATATACGCTTTATTTGCTTGTTTCATAAACAGCTTTTTGTCTTCCCCAAATCTGTGTAAGTTGGTTTTATATAGCGTGTAGGTGCCTGTTTTTCATATTGCTACCACAATACATCTTTACTATATCATACGATAAAATAAGAAGGATGGTAGAATGAGAGACGAAAGGATGTTAGCAGTATGGATGGAGCATACTTTTTGGAGCAAGATGGCGAAAACACAAATTATCCTGAATGGATAGAAACGTCTACTGTTGAACTTTACTACGATGAAGACGCACAGATTGAATGGCAACGTTTGGAGCGACATCGTATGGAATTTGCCGTTACAATGCACGCACTAACTGACTATCTTCCTTCGGGTCCCCAAACTGTACTTGATGTTGGTGGTGGACCAGGAAGATATGCATTAGCCCTTTCCTCACTTGGCTATCAAGTTACCCTTCTTGACCTCTCACAGAGCAATCTCAACTTTGCTCGACAAAAAGCGCGTGAGAGTAATCTTTCCATTCAGCAGTATATTCATGGAAATGCACTTAGGCTCTCATCTCTCCATGTAGGAATGTTTGATGCCGTGTTACTACTTGGTCCTTTATACCATCTGTTGAGTTTACAAGAGCGACAGCAAGCTCTCCGTGAAGCGTGGCAAGTGCTCCGTCCAGGCGGAATTATTTTTGCTGCTTTCGTGACGCGCTATGCGGCTTTTCGTGACCTTGCTAAAAGCTCACCCCTCACGTTGCTCAAACAACCAACCGAGTGGGAAGAGATACTGCGTACTGGCATCTATCGTGCTGGTCAAGGCGTTGGGTTCACAGATGCCTACTTTGCTCATCCAAGTGAAATCAGACCACTTATGGAAGAGATGAATTTTGAGACACTCAACCTTATTGGTTGCGAAGGAATTATTGCCTGTAATGAAGAGCAGGTCAATCAACTTAGTGGTGAAGCGTGGCAAGCATGGGTCAATTTGAACTATAAATTAGGCCAAGAATCATCACTTTACGGTGCTGCCGATCATCTGCTTTATATAGGCAAAAAGCCCAATTCGTAATATTTGTAAACAAGTGAACAAAGCCAAATGTATACGTCTTTGCTCGAAATAAAGATAGAAGGAACCTAGCATGTCGCTTACTACCCAAAAACTCCAAGCGCGTATTGCTGAACTCGGCGTTGTTGCCGAAGGCCAGCCACAACTTGTTACCCCCATCTATATCGCTCCCGCAACCGGTCCGATGACTCCACCACCATCAGCACCATTTACTGATAGCTCACAATGGCAACAGGTAGAAATGGGTCAGACATGGGGCAAGACACATAGCACGAGTTGGCTTGCCTTTGATCTGCCTGCAACAACCGTTCCCACAACGATACACCTTGATTGGAATACGAGCAGGGATGATAGTGTCCTTCTGGTAGTGGAGGCAACGGTATTTCTTGATGGTCAAGCCATTGGTGGACTCGACTATCGCCACCTCTTGCTACTGCTTCCCGAACAAGCCTGCGATGGACAAACACACACCGTCACGATACAGGCATATACAGGCGTTCCACTCCCATTTGGCGGCATTACCTTACGTCAGCGAAATGTTCCGCTCTGGCAACTCTATTTTTTGATGCACACTGTATTTGAATCACTTAGTGTAATGGGTGAATATGAGCCTATTCGATACGCTTTGCTAGAACAACTAAACAACGCGTACACCGTCCTTGATCTACGCGAAGGATGGTATAGCGACCGCCTCCGAGCCTCCGCGTCTTTGGCCTACGACTACTTGCAGTCCGCACTCAATGAGTATCCAGAGGCAACAAATCAGCCAAGTATTACTCTGAGTGGACACGCGCACCTTGATGTTGGTTGGTTGTGGCCTTATTGGAGGACGCGTCAGAAAATCGCTCACACCGTTTCAAACGTACTCAACTTGATGGACCGCTACCCACAACTGCATTATAGTCAGAGTCAGCCACAAGTGCTGCAATGGCTAAAAGAGGACATGCCAGACATCTATACACGAGTCAAGCAGCGTGTCGCCGAAGGACGATTTGAGCCAGTTGGTGCGATGTGGGTTGAGGTAGATTGTAACCTGCCATCAGGTGAATCGCTTATACGTCAGATACTGCATGGCACACGTTTTACGCAACAAGAGTTCGGCATTACGCCGCATCATATCTGGCTTCCAGATGTTTTCGGCTATAGTGCTGCCTTGCCACAGATTATGCGCGGTTGCGATATTCCAACCTTTATGACCACAAAAATTAGTTGGAATCAATTTAACCGTATGCCCTCTGATACCTTCCGATGGCGAGGCATTGATGGCTCGGAAGTTCTGGCCCATTTTGTGACTGCGCCAGACCCAAATGCTAGAAATACATACTACACCTATAATGGACCTCTACGTGCCAGTGATATGACCGGAACATGGGCAAACTATCTGCAGAAAGCTGTGAACGATGATTTGCTCTACTTAGCTGGTTGGGGCGATGGTGGTGGCGGTCCAACCGAAGAGATGCTACAAACTTCACAGGTCCTCGCCGACATGCCAAATTTTCCCACTGTGCGTTGGGGTAGCGTCGATACATACTTTGCCTCGCTGTATAAACGTGTATGGGAACAGCCACAACTCCCACGTTGGGTTGGCGAATTATATTTTGAATATCATCGCGGCACCTATACCTCGCAAGCACGCATCAAGCAACTCAATCGACGTTCAGAACTGCTTTACCGAGAAACTGAACTCCTCAACTCGTGGGCTAGTCTCTACGGTATGCCTTCACGTCAAGAACAATTGAATACAGGCTGGCGACTCCTATTACTCAATCAGTTTCACGATGTCCTTCCCGGTTCCTCCATTCGCGAGGTATACGATGATGCCGAGCGTATCTATGCCGACTCAAGACATATTGCTGAGGAGATTCGTACTGAAGCCCTGAATGTGCTGAGCGAACAATTCGGGCTAGCAGAACGTGGTATTGCCTTCTTCAATACGCTTCCATGGGAGAGGACAGAACCACTACAAATTCCAGGTACTCGTATGTCTGATGTGACTGGAACACAGCAAACAACAGATTGGGATGGCAACCCTCTTGTGCTTGTCGATGGTGTGTCCATGCCTCCATGCGGCGTCAGTATCTTTTCTGAACCAAGCATTGCCCCCGACGAAGCCTTTCCACACCCGTGCTCAATATATACGACGAGTGAAGGCTACATCACGCTTCACAATGCGTACTACGATCTTAGTATTGATGCTCATGGTGAGATACAGCGTTTGTATGACAAACATGCTGAACGTGATGTCTTTGTCGAAGGACAAACAGGCAACCAATTGATTGCGTATGAAGACAGGCCACTCAACTTCGATGCATGGGATATTGACTTATTCTACGAGGAAAAACCGTATCCGTTACGCGGTACTCCTACGCTTCGTATAGTCGAAGAGGGACCAGTTCGCGTGACCGTCGAGATAGAACATTCCTATCTGGAGTCGCGTATCACACAACGTATCTCGCTCTGGCGTGCCTCACCTCGTATTGATATCGCTACAGAAATCGACTGGCATCAACATCAGACGGTGTTAAAAGCTGTCTTTCCGCTTGCAATCAATAGTACGCGGGCAACGTATGAAATTCAATTTGGCAGCGTTGAACGTCCAACGCATCGTAATACTTCGTGGGACATGGCTCGCTTTGAGGTATGCGCTCATCGTTGGGCTGATGTCAGCGAGGGTGGTTATGGTGTAAGTTTGCTCAATGATAGCAAATATGGGCATGATTGTCACGACAACATCCTCCGTCTGACATTGCTCAAATCGGGTGTCTATCCAGACCCCAACGCCGATCAGGGCATACAACGCTTTACTTATAGCCTGCTACCGCATCAGGGCGATTGGCGCGATGCACAGACGGTACGCCGTGCTTACGAATTGAATGCACCCGCATTCGTGTTGAGCAACGCATCTACTGAAAAACCGTCTGAGGCTATACAGGATGTGCTCACCATTGAAGCTTATTCTCTTGTCTACACTGATTGCGACCACGTTGTCGTAGAGACCGTGAAGCCTGCTGAAGACGGCGATGGACTCATTGTTCGCTTGTACGAAGCCCATAATCAGCGTGGACGTGGAACCTTGACGTTCGCTACGACTATCCAAGCTGTACAGGAATGTAATATGTTGGAGTCGCCATTACAGGACATACCGCACATGGATAACAGCTTTGCGTTCCAGGTGCGGCCCTTCGAGATAAAGACGTTTCGTGTCCATCTTAACCGTGCGTAGTATGCTCTTACTGCTTTTTTTCTTGCTTCATAGCGAGGAATTCTTCGGCAGTAATGAAGCGTACATCGCCGATGTGAGGTACGGTAATATCTGGCACGAAACCATCTGGGAACTTTTCCAGCGAATACTTGCCTTGCTGCACAAACACGACGGTGAGTTCGTCACCCATAATTCGCTTTGAATCGACGAGTATCTGTGGTTTATCGTCGATCATGACATAATGATCGGCAGGATAATTCTTCATGATATCGTCGATTTTTTCTTGTTTATGCGTATAAATCAGGACGCGTCCACCTACCGCATCAGCGAGATGGCTATTCACAATCTTCTCAGCCTGAAAAATCAAATCGCCATCCGAGACAACGACGGTTGTGCCGAGCGTTTTCAAATAAGCCAGCGTATCAAAAACATACGGGTACAGTTTGTTGAAAAAGGGATAGTTATCAAAAATAGAATGTACGTGCAGATAGGTCTGCTCATCCAACTCCGATAGTGGCACCTGTTCGCGCAGTCGTTTGAGCGAAAGTGGAATATCGACCACGCTCTCCTCATGGCGTACCTGCTCATAAATAGCCCAGAAGCGTTGTGTAAGTGCTGGCCCTAACTCCACCTGGAGATGTTCATCAAAATCTTTCTTTACATCATCGTTCGCTAATAATGTGTTATCGACATCAAGTAAAAAAGCAAGTGTTGGCATTGTATACCTCTTTCAATGTATTTGCATAGGACAAGGGCATCCCCTTGCGGGTGCCCTTGTTCCCCGTGTATTTACGCACTTATATCACGCTTGGGGTATCTCAACAATGAAGTCATTGCTATATCCTCCCGAATATTAGGTTTCTTGTAACCATTATGACACATGTATGTCCGAGGCTACTCTAGCTGCTTTTCGTACAGGATCACTTCGAGGTTATGATACATGTCTCCGCCAACTTTGCGGAAGCCGTTTTTCTCGTAGAGCTTCTGAGCTGGTACTTGGAGAACAGAGGTATCCAGATGCAAAGTTTTGTAGCCCAAAGCGCGAGCACGGGCGATGAGTTCGGTGAGGATAAGTTGCCCAAAGCCGCGTCCTTGATAGTCAGGATGGACGCGCATACGTTTGATTTCGGCGCGTTCAGAGCTAGTGTGGTGCAAGGCACCCATGGCGACAAAGTTGCCATCCCATTCGCCAATCAGAAATTCTCCCTGCTTGTTGAAGTATTGCTCTTCGATTGCGTACACGTCATCATCCCAGGGTCCGCGCCCTAAATAGGCTCCTGCCTGTTGAATTGCGTACACGTGCAGATATTCGACAGCCTCCATATCCGACGGCTGATAGCGACGCAAGGTAAACATCGAATCTCTCCCTCCTCGCATTTCTTATAAAATATGTTTCCTCACCCTACCACAAAAACATATTGTACGTTATACTAGTAAGCACATTTGGAATGCAATACAAAAAAAATATGTTATGACGACATAAGGTATATTCTCATGAAAGTAGTTTTTCGCAGTAAAGATTTTGTCAGCATCACTGCTGCTGGTTTAGGCTTTAACAATCGACGACCGATGGCGGACTCGTGGCACTATCAAGGGCGCGTGCAACATCGCGATTGGCAAGGCACATTCGAGTGCTATTGGGAAGGTGGCGGAGACACAACAAAACGCTCCCCCACTGAACTCGTGTGGACTGTGTACGGCGATGCTCGCCTCTTTAGACTAGCCGCAGCCCTCAAATCACTTGGCTTTCCCGTAGATGTCTTTCAAGACGAGGCATAGTAATTGTATGAATAACGAAGAGCAAACACAAAAACGTATCTTGCTACTCATGTCGCCCGCAACCTATCGTGCTGGCGCATTTATGAGTGCGGCACGTCAACTACAGCTAGATGTTGTGGTTGGTATCGATCTCCCCGAAACACTCTCGGACTACTGGCATGTACCACTCGGCGTGGATTTTAACGATATCCCTACTTCTGTACGTACCATCGTTGAATACGCGCAACAGCATCCCTTTGACGCTATTCTTTCAGTTGACGATAGCGCAAGTGAACTTGCGGCACATGCAAGTGCCGCATTGGGGCTTGCACATAACTCCCCTGAATCAGCAGAGGCCGCACGCGACAAATTCTTGATGCGCAACATTATGTCGGCAGGTGGCGCACCTTGTCCCGTGTTTCGTCGCTTCTGGTTGAGCGACAATCCGAACTGGATTGCCACACAAGTCACCTACCCCTGTGTTGTCAAACCACTCCGCTTCTCTGGAAGCCGCGGGGTGATCCGTGCAGATAATTCCGCAGAATTTGTTGCTGCATTTACCCGTCTCAAGCGGTATTTGCTAGCCGAAGGGAACAGAGAGTTAGAGACAGCGTTCCTGGTCGAAGACTTTATTCCAGGTTTCGAGGTCGCGGTAGAGGGTATCATGACACATGGGCAATTGAAGGTGCTAACACTCTTTGATAAACCCGACCCGCTCGATGGTCCCTTCTTTGAAGAAACAATCTATGTCACGCCTTCAAGATTGGCGGAGAATGTGCAAGAATCTGTTGCACACGCTGTCGCGCTAGCAGCCTCTGCTCTTGGGTTACGTGAAGGTCCTGTTCATGCAGAATTGCGCGTCAATGAGCAATGCCCCTGGATGCTAGAGATCGCTGGACGTTCAATCGGTGGTCTCTGCTCGACGATTCTTGAGTTTGGTTCTGGTATGTGCTTGGAAGAACTCATTCTGCGTCATGCCATTGGGGAAGAGATCGGAACGATTCGTCGTGATGAACATGCAGCCGGGGTCATGATGATTCCGATACCCTCTGCTGGTATGCTCAAAGGTGTACATGGCGTGGAGGAGGCCATGTCTGTACCTCTGATTACAGGCGTCGAAATCACGGCAAAACTAAACAATCAATTGGTTCCACTTCCAGAAGGTGCGAGCTATCTGGGCTTCATCTTTGCGCGTGGTGAAAAGCCATCCGAGGTAGAAGACGCCATTCGTCGTGCTCATACTCATCTCAAATTTGATATTCGACGCGAAATTCCTATGTTGAGACCTGTTGGCTAACAAAAACAATAACAGAAGGGGAGTTTGCTCATGTAGCAAACTCCCCATATGTTATTTTTTTTTAACTATTTTGTTGTAAATTATTTAGTTTCGGTATAAACCCTA
>CAXTWV010000171.1:10052-10622 GCA_964248005.1 uncultured Ktedonobacteraceae bacterium
GTCTCTTTCACACACCAGCAAACTCCCCTTCTGTTATTGTTTTTGAACTATTGTCTAGTAACTTCTGTCGTTGCGGTATCCACCGTCACGATTGCCGCCGCGGTTTCCACCGCCGTAGCCGCCGCCACCACCACGATTGCCACCATAACCACCGCCACCACCGCTACGTGGCTCACGACGCTCGTTTGCCTCGTTCACAATGATCGTGCGGCCCTGCAACGTCGAGTTGTTGAGCTGACTCATCGCGTTCTGTGCCTCTTGATCGTCGCTCATCTCGACAAAGCCGAAGCCCTTGCTGCGATTCATCTCGCGGTCGATAATAATTGTTGCTGAAAGAACCTGACCATACTGGCTGAAAAGGTCGTTCAATTCCTGGTCAGTTGTTGAATATGGCAATCTGCCTACATAAAGTTTCACCGAGATTTGCTCCCACTATGATGTCTTCAAACTTATTGCTGTCGGTAGAAACAACTTCTCACTGAACAATGCAACAATACTCGACATCTCATATTCAGTATAACACATGGGAACATACTTTTATTTCAGGAACATGCGAATATCCGAGAGGAT
>CAXTWV010000172.1:0-4530 GCA_964248005.1 uncultured Ktedonobacteraceae bacterium
GTTGGACATCTTCTGCCATATTTCTCGGAGGCCGAGGCAAGTGAGCAAGGTCTGCGAGTAAACGGCAACCACGGCTGGATAGAGGAAAGAACTCAATAAGATACGTTGAAATACATGTTCCCGCTAGCGGGAACATGTATTTCAACGTATCTTATTGAATTGAGGGCTAATAGATATCGGGTCTGAGATGCTGTAATGAAGGGATTTGCGCACGCACACGCTCTATCTGTGAGAGGTCAACGTCGATGGCAACTACCGTTGGCATATCCTGAGCTTGGGCGAGTACAAGTCCCCATGGATCAATGACCATAGAACGACCAAAACAGTTTCTATCCGCTTGATAACGTCCTATTTGTGCTGGAGCAACAACGTAACAGGCATTCTCGATAGCACGAGCACGAAGCAACACTTCCCAATGGTCTCGGCCTGTGTGCAGCGTGAAACCAGCCGGAACAAGTAGTATTTGGGCATTTTTGAGGGCGAGCGAGCGATATAGCTCAGGGAAACGCAGGTCGTAGCAAACAGTGAGACCAAACGTGATGCCGTCAATTTCGGCGGTCACAACCGAATCGCCCGGAAGAATACGCTCAGACTCATAATGCTTTTCGCCGTTCGCGAGGTCCACATCAAAAAGGCGTATTTTGTGGTATCTCGCGACAATGTCACCATCTCGATTGATAAGGACAGAGGTATTGTAAAACTTTCCCGCAAGCGTAGGATGCCTCTCGACAATACTTCCGCCATGTACAATCATCTTGTGCTGACGTGCCTTCTCTTGCAGTAATGTAATGGCAGGACCAGTAAGTGTCTGTGCGACATCTTCAAAGCCCGCATAGGGACCAAGATAGGTCCAATATTCGGGCAATGCAACAAATTGTGCTCCCATTGTAGCGGCACGATCCAATGACTGCTCTACAATGGACATATTCTCGGCAACATGGTCCCGCGAGTTGAGTTGGATAACCGCCGTTCTTAGATATGTCATGAAATTAGCCCTCTCTGCATATTTCTATTCATTCTACAACGGATTGCCCGTCGGCTGATTACTTGCGGCAGCGGGAGGCTGTGTATTCTCGCTACTCACAACTGCGTCTTTGAGTAAGAGGGAGTTGGGGAGCGAGAGAGTACTTTGTTCACCTGCTTCGTTGGTGACATCGAGAACGGTATAGGTGCCAGATGTGCTACGCACGGTACCAGTGTAGGAGCCATAGGTCAGACGTTGACCGGGCTGGAATGCTTGCCGCACGTAGTAGCCCGCGATGACGTTGTGGGCAGAGTCACGCGCTCCAAAGGCGAAGGTGAGCGCAAGGGCAAGACCAGTCGAGGCGATGATAATGGTGAGACTGCTGGTGAGAATGGTCGTGTCAACGCCGAGCGTGGAAATGGCAAGGACCACGACAAACGCGACGATAGCATATTCGATGATCTTTCCAAGCGCGTTTGCATAGGTGATATTGACACTATCAGCAACTGAGGTGATGGTGCCACCGAGGAAACGTGCCAGCATAGAGCCGAAGATAACAATTAATGCACCACTAATCGCTCTCGGCACAAAAGCAAGGACGTTTTGTAAAAGTATAGCAACAGTGGTCAAGGCCATCAATTGCATAGCAGAGGTAGCAAAACTTAAAATGAGGAAGAAAAAGACAATCTGAGCAATAATCTCTGAGATGGGAGCGCGTACTCCTAAACCTTGTAGTGCTGCGGTAATGCCAGCACGTTGCGCAAGTTGCTCTAGTTGCACGCCGCGCAACACCATGCGTACAATCCAGCGTATAAGCGCACTGACAAGATAGCCAACAATAAGCACAATTAGGCCATTAATGAAATGTGGCAAAAAGTTCAAAATATCAGTGAATATCTTTGTCAGCGAATCAATAACAGGTTGGAAAAACATACAGGACCTCACTACAATTATATACCCCTGTAGGGGTCAAATTCATTACACCCTCGTTGGGCGTGTAACATACGACGAGGGTGTAATTAATTAGACCCCTACATCCATTCGTTATCAGAATATGTAAAACACTAGATCATGCTCCGACCGGACGCGTTGGCCTTATAGCTGTAACGGGTACAAGCAAGCCGCCAATGAGATTGATGAACTCGACGAGCCATGCAGTAAATGTTGTACAGGAAAGATCAAGGACATCTAACCCGGCACTCTGCTTACGTACACGGGCGAGCAGTTTGGCCTCGAAGCCTGCTGGCACCCGTAATTCTGGATAGTCTGCTTGTAATGTTGCCAGCATAGTCCTAATTTGGCGTGCGATCTCAAGGTCTCGCTGTAGCTCTGGATAGAGCTGCAACGCTGCCTCGGCCTCGGTACGTACAGCATCTGTTATAGTGCCGTCTACAAGATCGGGCAAAAGTTGCGTAAGTTCTTCCTGATTCATTGCCATAAACTATCCCTTTCTCGTCTGACTCTTATCAAAAGTGTTTTGGTTAGAAGAGGTCGAGACTTGCAGATATGATGCACCACAGAATTGATTAAAAATCTCTTGAAAGGCCAGCCGCGCACGGTGGATACGCATCTTTACCGCGCTCAACTTTGCCTGAAGCACATCGGCAATCTCATCATAGCTCATGTCTTCAAAGTCTCGTAATAGAAGGACACGTCGATGATCGAGTTCAAGGCTTTTTAGGACACGATGAATACACTCTCGTAACTCCGATTGCACCACGTTTTCCTCTGGCCCTGGTGTCGGTGATGGTTGCAGTGTCAATACATCGACTGCATCTTCACCATCGGGCGCTCGGTTACTTACAGTGGAGGTATTCTTGCTCTGTTTCTTGAGTCTATCGAAGGCATCGAGCGCACTATTTGTGGCTATACGATAGAGCCATGTAGAGAAGGCCGATTTTTGATCAAATTTCTTGAGGCCATTAAACACCTTCACAAACACTTCCTGCGTGACATCCTCGGCTTCCTCTTTATTGTTCACAACCCTATATACGATGGTGTACACACGATTCACGTGTCGTTGCACCAATTGCTCATAGCTACGAGTATTCCTGGGTAGTTCTATTTTGCAACGCGTCACTAACTCTTCGTCCGTCACAATGGCAACGCTACACATGTTTGCTGTCTCCGCTTCTCTGTTGGTCGCACCCTAGTATACAAGCGTTACAGTCTATTGTCTAGCTTCACTTCTTCCCGTAAAGTACACGAATATTCTATAAAACGTTTTTATATGTAGGGACCGATTTATCACGTCCTCGTTGGCAGGTGAAGAGGCCAAGAGGACGCGATGAATCGGTCCCTACAATCTCCAACAGATTTACAGGTGTTCTCTTCCCCTTAGACGGTGCGCAAAAAGAATAGTCACATAGGAGGGATGAGAGATACATCACACGAATTTTGGATACTTGCTCATCGTTTACGTGTGACATTTATGGGAGGATAACGTCTAAGGAAACAATTGCTTGAGACAGTATGTAGGGCAAAGAAATGGGGAAATATTTTATGAACGCAATCACTGACTCAAAGAGCACAACAGTACTTGCACGCGGCACCCGGTTCGGAAGCTATGTTATTCGTCGGCTTTTGCAACAAGGTGGTATGTCCAGCGTGTATCTGGCCTATGATGAATATACCTATACAACGGTTGTAATCAAAGTTATGGACGTACATTTTTCTGAGGAGTGCGAGCAGATTGAACAATTCCGCCGCGAGAGACGTATCATGAGAAGTTTGCGTCATGAACATATTTTGCCACTTCTCGCCGCAGGTCGTCAGGGTTCCTATGCATTTCTCGTTACTCCCTATATGCAAGGTGGCACACTCAAAGACCGTTTAGAGCAGGGTCCACTTGCACCCGAAGAGGCCCATGCTGTGTTCGTACAACTTGCCGATGCACTCCACTACATGCATAGCTCAGATATTCTGCATCGTGATATCAAGCCCGCGAATATCTTACTCGATGAGAATGGCTCGGTTTACCTCGCGGACTTTGGTATTGCCTCGTACATGGATGAAAGCGCGATTGAACGCAATGGACGTGTGATGGGGACGCCGATCTATATGGCACCGGAGCTTTGCTATGGACATGCCAGTGTCAGCAGCGACGTGTATGCACTCGGCATTCTGCTCTACCAGATGCTTACAGGACAAGCTCCTTTTGAAGGTACAGACTCCTGGGGTGTCTGTATGCGTCAGATTGAGGAACAACCAATGCACCCTTCCTCTCTCAATCCCGCGATTTCACAAGCTGTCGAGCAAGTCATTCTGTGCGCTTTGGAAAAAGATGTAGCGTTACGCTTCGCAACGATTGCAGCGTTCACTCATGCTTATGAGAAAGCTTGTAATCCGTCTTTGTTTGGAAAGGCACAAGGCATCTTGCACGCGTTTGCTGCTTCTCTTACGACGGGTGTCCAGAGTATTGTACATGCGCAACAAGCGGAGCAAGGATATAGTACAGAGGCGGTACTTTCCTGGTAGTAAAAGATGGAAGAGAAAACGCCTGGACAGGTTTTGTTTTATAAAAACAATGCAAGGGGGTTTTGTTACAAATTTTTTAATTTTTTTTT
>CAXTWV010000172.1:4540-10598 GCA_964248005.1 uncultured Ktedonobacteraceae bacterium
GGGTTATTTTCTTGTTTTTAAATTTTGTAATATAAACCGCCTGTAATGTTTTTATATCATCAAACCTGTCCAGGCGTTTTCTCTTCCATCTTTTACCGTATGTTGTGTATACATTCGTCACAAATGTTGACGACATCCCCAAATGTCGAATAGTATAGCTGACATGTTTTTGTCTTTTTGCTGTATAATAGCTGTACCAAATAATTATGCGGTGTAGAGTAAGCAAACTCTAAAGACCTTGAGAGGATGGCAAGATGCCCAAGACGCCGATAGGCGATGACGAACAGGATAATATATACTTCCATAAGCAACAGCATCCTCAACGTCCAGCACAACAAACATACGTTCGACGCAAACATAGTGTCGCCAATACCTATCATAGTGATGAGCATCCTAACGTGCCTAAGATACGACGTGCATCGAGGTTTGTCGAAGAGGAGCAACCACTTCCTGTTGTCACAAACAAACTGCCAGAGATAGACGAATTTTCAGAGGAGGAGGTAGACGAAGAAGAGGTTCGTACTCCTACGCGCCGCGAAACATCGAAGAAGATTCTCGTCTCGCCACAGCGTCGGCGTCCCTACGACGTATATGAGCCACCGATAGATGCACGCTCTTCCTCTGTGAAGGGACAACGCGTGCAACGACACTTGCGTCCTTCTGGCAACATAGCAGCACGTCCACGGCAAGGAACCGCGAAGCGTCGTCCACAAGAGCAATACGCACGGTATGGCAGACATGAGAAGCGACACCAAACGCGTTCGCTCTTGTCCATTCTACAAGATTTCAGCCATAACCGCACACTTGTCACGATTACAGTAGGTATAGTACTTGCACTTATTTTTGTACCTATTCTTATCAATATTACCGTGAATAATATGCATAGTACGTCGAGCGGCATCATAACGGGTACGGGTCAAGGTACTACTAGTAGTGGGAATGGGAGTTCTCAAAGTGTTGGGCAACAATCAACTGACCCACATGAACTTATTATTACTCCGCCCGAAACCGACCATCCAGCACCGCCAGTATTCGCGACCTCAGCCTATTTGATTGATGCGGATACAGGAACTACGTTGTACGCCTATAATCCCTTCATGCATCTGCCCATGATGAGTACAACAAAGCTGATGACGGCAACACTTGCTATCGAACGAGGTAATCTGGATCAGAACGTGACCATCAATGCTGCAATCGCACATGATCTCAGTACGCTTTCGGCTGATAGTTCTGTCATGGGAATTAAAAAAGGAGAGACTTACACACTGCGTCAACTCATGTATGGTCTCATGCTCGTCTCCGGGAACGATGCCGCAATTGCGATTGGTGATACTATTGGAGGCAATCTGCCAAACTTTGTAGCGATGATGAACGAGAAAGCTCGCAGTCTGAACTTGCTCGATACGCATTACATGAATCCGCATGGGTTGCTTGCGACAGGGCACTATTCGAGTGCGCATGATCTTGCAATGATGGGTCGCTATGCATTTAGTCTGCCAACGCTACGTGCGATTGATGGTACACGGACCTATGATATTGCACAAACAGGAAGCCACGCCGCACACCATATGTTTAATGGCAATCAGTTCCTCTGGTGGTATCCGGGTGTCGATGGTGGTAAGCCGGGGTGGGATGGTGGTAGTAACTTTGTACAGGTTGTTTCATGCACGCGCAATGGTCATCATTTAATTGGTGTCGTCATGCATACCAACAATTGGTGGACCGATATGCGCGACCTGATGAACTGGGGCTTTAACACCTTTAGCTGGATATCTCCCTATGATGTCGATCAGCACAGCCCCATTCCCTATGACAACCTGTGGAACTACTTTACAGACGACAAGAAAGATGCAACCGTACCAACCGCTTCGGGTCGCTACTATGTCTACACAGGGTACAGTGTTTCCAACCCTATTCTTGGCTACTTCGATTCCAATGGTGGGTTGAAGAAATTTGGCTATCCAACAAGCTTACTCACGGCAAGCAACGGCTCTACCGTGAGCCAAAAGTTTGAGCATAGCACCATTCAATGCGATATCGCGTCGAAGCAATGTAAAACTGCGTAAGAAAAGGGAAAGGGTGATAGCTAATGAAAAAAGGGCATGCCTTTTTTCATTAGCTATCACCCTTTCTCTCCAATATAACCAGTACTCTTGCTCATATGTTACAGGTTTGCTATACTGCTCACGTTCTCTCTATTATGAATACTGCTTAACTATAAAATTTTTTGAGGACCTTATGGCAACAGAAAACGCAAACATAGAACAGATACCTGTTCCTACAACAACACCTTCTTCTATCGCGTCACCATCTGGCTTAGGTCGCGCACGTCTCGCACTCGCGATATCCGCTGGCAAGCTGGCGGGTGCTTCCGGTCGCTTCTTTCGTATCGGTGGCGGCACAAGTCTTCCCGGTATGATTGCACGACGTATCGACCCGAATGTACTCAAGTCGGTGGTGGGTGCAAGCAAGGCTAAGAAGATTGTCATAACAGGTAGCAATGGCAAAACAACCACCGCACGTATGACTGCCGCGATTGCCGACGCGAACGGAAGACGCGTCTCACAAAACCGCACTGGCTCGAACCTGATACAAGGGATTACCTCTGTTGCCGTCAACTTCGCGGACCTGTTTGGGCGACTCGATAGCGATGTGTTGCTGTTCGAGATTGACGAGGCAACAATTCCACTCGCAGTTCCTGAAATTCAGCCTGATGTGGTGGTCATCACCAATATCTTCCGTGACCAACTTGACCGCTACGGAGAACTCTATGCCGTTGCGAGAGCATTGAACACAATGCTAGAGAACCTGCCTGAAACCTCCACGATTCTGCTTAATGGCAATGATCCACAGGTTGCTAGCTTCGGACAGAACGCGAAAGCCAAGCGACTCTTCTTCGGTCTGGAAACGATGGAGGTTGGCACACCAGTGCCAGAGCAATCAGCAGATATCATTCGCTGCATTCAGTGTAACGAAGACCTGGATTACAAAGTGGCGTATATGTCGCACCTCGGCATCTATAGTTGTCCCAACTGTGGCTATACACTACCCAAACTTGACATTGCCGTAACCTCTGTCAAGCTTGCCAGCGATGGCGAGGGTCCTACACATATCCAGATGCGTACTCCACAAGGTGAGATGGAGCTTGATATTCCTTTGCCCGGTTTGCACAATGTGTACAATACTGCGGTTGCGGTGGGCGCGGCACTCGCGGCAGGTTTTTCAAAAGAGAAGGTGCAGGCAGGCTTGAGTGGCCTTAAAACGGCGTTTGGACGCCTTGAGAAAATCCAGGCAGGCGACAAGACAATTTACCTTTCCTTTGTAAAAAATCCAACGTCGTTTAACCTGATGCTGCGCTTAATTGCACAACATGCAGGCGAGAAGCATCTGCTGCTAGCGGCGAGCAACACAGTTGTCGATGGCGAAGATTTCGCGTGGCTATGGGATGTGGAGGTTGAAGAGATTGCCGACACCATCGTGGATGTCGTGTGTAGTGGCAATAAAGCGGAAGAGATTGCGATGCGCTTGAAATATGCAGAAGTGCCAACTGACAGAGTGACAATTGTGCATGATCGTGAGGCAGCACTTGACACCGCTCTCAAAAATGTGCCATCAGGCGGAACGCTCTATATTATGTGTGGTTACACTCCAACTCACGAACTGCGACGTGTCATGCAGAAGCGCGGCTGGGTCAAGCACTTCTGGGAAGAATAAGAGAGAACAATGAGTAAAGAGATAAAAGATACTGGCATGGTGTTGAAGATTGGGCATCTTTACCCAACATTAATGAGCGTAGCAGCTGATCGCGGCAATCTGTATTCGATAGAGAAACGTTGCAAATGGCGTGGCATTGCTACCGAAGTTGAGCAAATTTTTGTTCGACAGACACCCGACTTCACCAAATATGATTTGATTCTCGTACATGGGGCAGCCGACCGCGAAATGGAGATTGCCTCGCTTGATATCCAGGCAAAGGGACCGTCATTGCGTGAAGCAGCTGAAGCGAGTGTAACCTTCTTGAGTGTATGCGCGGGCTTTCAACTGCTCGGTCATTACTACAAGCCGTTTGAAGGACCAGAGCTAAAGGGCGTTGGCCTACTCGATCTACACACTGATGGTGGTGGCACGCGCTTTATGACACATATGGCATTGGAATGTTCATTTGAGGAAACGGGAACACAGGTACTCGTTGGCTACGAAAATCATAGCGGACGCACTTACCTTGGCTCAAAAGCCGAACCACTTGGCAAGGTACTGGCAGGCTGGGGCAATAATGGCAAAGACGGTGGTGAAGGTGCGCTCTACAAAAATGTCTTTGGGACCTACCTGCATGGGCCAGTGCTCCCTAAAAATCCCTGGTTCACTGACCTTCTCATTCAGCGTAGCCTGGAACGCCGCCATGGAAAGATTGAGCTTGCACCCTTGGATGATACAACCGAGAATGCTGCCCATGATGCCGCGCTCAAGCTAGCAATGGAGTTCAAGGGTACCATGTCTGCGATTGAGGCTGTGTCCTGGAAAAAATAAGTATTCCACGAGAAACTCAAGCTGTTTCGGTATGCCCGAAACAGCTTGAGTTTCTCGTGTTTTTCATAAAGATTAAAGAGATTTTATAATGCTTCCAAAAAACTTCTATAAAGTATGTCTACTATTTCTCTTACTTTCAGGAACACTACTCGCATGTGGCTTCTCTTCCAACGTGACGTTTAACAATGGCACGCCTGTTGTCTCGACGACTCCTCCGGCGGGAACACCTGCACTCAATCAGTGGGTTACGGCCTCACCAGGAGTCGAGATACGCTATGAAGATTGGAAAAGTCCAGGTGACAATGAAGATACGGTGACAATTGTGCGCTTCAATCTTGCCAAGGTACATCTCAAGATTGGCTACCAACCAGCAAAACCATTGGCAATGGATGAATGGATGAGGCAAGAACAAGCAACAGCGATTATCAATGGTGGATATTTTGACCAGAACAATGTAGCAACAGGGTTAGTCATTGCTAATGGACAGACGTATGGTGCCTCATACAATGGCTTTGGCGGTATGCTCTCCGTTGACACACAAGGGAACATCAAGTTGCGTTCGCTCAGCCAACAGCCTTACGACCCAAGCACAGAGCAATTACAACAGGCCACGCAGTCCTCACCCATGCTGATGATAGATGGCAAGCGCACACAGTTTAGCGCGAACTCCGCAAGCCAACGCCGTACTATTGTCGCACAGGATACGCAGGGTCGCCTCTTATTCATCGCCAGTCCCGGCTCGGCCTTCTCACTTGACGAACTCGCCGATATTCTCGCCTCTTCTGACCTCTCGCTCAAAACAGCCCTCAACCTCGACGGTGGAGCGTCTACTGGTATGTACGTAAATGCAGGCAACCAGCATGTCGCGATAGACTCAGTAACAACGTTGCCAATTGTGATCATTGTGAAGTAGTTGGCACATTAGAACGGGAAACTCACCATCTAAAAACCGAACGGTCTAGCGTATTCATGTGTAGGTAGAAAGACTATGGATAAAATATCTACCTCTCAGAGCTAGTTGAAAAGGAGTTTCACAGTGTTGAAGCTGGTTCGTCTCGGTGTCACAACTGTCTTCATGCTCTTAGTGCTATGTGCGCTACCACTTGTTAGTTATGCGTCCACGGGTCACGCACAGGCCCCCACTGCTCAAGCACCCTCAAAGGTGGGTGTAGGTTTTACGAAAGAGATCACTTCAGTCTCTTGGGGCAAGAATCGTATCGACTATTTCGTGATAGGAAGCGATCATGCCGTCTATCATAAATGGTGGGACGGCTCTCAATGGGGGCCTAGCCTCACCGGGTACGAAGATCTCGGCGGCTACGCCCTTTCTAAGGTCACAGCCGTTTCCTGGGCCAAAAACCGTCTCGACATTTTTGTGATAGGAAGCGATCATGCTGTCTATCATAAGTATTGGAACGGCTCTAGCTGGAGCGGTTACGAGAGTCTTGGTGGCTACTCCCTTTCTGATGTTTCCGCCGTTTCTTGGAGCAAGAATCGCATTGATCTGTTTGTGATAGGAAGCGATCATGCT
>CAXTWV010000173.1:0-10391 GCA_964248005.1 uncultured Ktedonobacteraceae bacterium
TATAATCCCTACATATGATATACTCAGGGGCGAAAACCTTTACAAGAGATTGGAGTCGTGACAGATGTTGGAAACACAATGTGCCAAAATCAAGCTACGCCCAGGTTCGCTCTCTCAGGTAGAGGAGTGGGCAAATGAACTGAATCATCGCCCGCAAGAAGTTTTGCAAACGCTTCGTGACGAAGGAGTGATCATTGAGTCTGTCTTTCTTGATAGCTCTGAGCAAGGAGACTTTTTGATCTATTATATGAAGGCCGAGAGCTTCGAGAAGGCACGAATAGTTGCCGAACAATCAACTCACGCAATCGACGCCTATCATAGCGCGTTTAAAGAGGCAACATTTGAGTCTGGTCAACTCCTTCGTCCCCTCATCGACTACGAACGTCTTTCGGAGTAGTGCAATATGATGATGGTCTTAGAAAAACGGTTAAAATTTGCACGCGCCTTACGCTCACGCCCTTATGCAATGATTTGGCTTGGGCAAACCATCTCGAACCTTGGGGATGGCGTCTTCACGATAGCACTCGCTTGGCAGGTACTATTGATGACGCATTCGGGTCTCGCGATGGGAACGGTGCTAGCTGCCGCAATGATTCCACGCTTGGTGTTCACATTACTTGGCGGTGTGACGGCTGACCGCGTGCCTCGCCGTCTCATTATTCTCTGGTCGGATGGTGGACGTGGCGTTATTGTCCTGCTCATAAGCATCATGGGCTTTTCGGGCTTGTTGCAATTCTGGCATTTAGTTCTCGAAGCGTTTATCTTTGGCATTGTCGATGGCTTTTTCAATCCGGCTGTACTCGCAATTACGCCTGATCTCGTCGAGAAAGAGGATTTGGCGTCGGCGAACGCGCTTGGCTCATTCGGTGCAACACTAGCGCAACTATTTGGTCCAGCCCTAGGTGCTGGTCTAATTGCCCTTCTCACTCCAATGGGGGCGTTTCTTGCTAATGCTATCAGCTATTTTATTTCGGTCGCATTTCTCCTCTCCGTTCAAATTCCAGAGCGACACATGCAGAGCAATACTGATCTTGAGGAACAAGGAGCTTCTTCAAAAGAAGAGATGTCCGTAGAAAAGACCGGAGAGCGGGGTGGGTTTCGCGGTGTCATTCGTGATGTACAAGAGGGATTTGTCTACTTGCGCCAATCACGCTGGCTCTGGGTGACGACGGTGAGTGCGTCCTTTGGCAACATTGGGTTTACAGCAATCTTCGTTGCTATGCCCAAGCTCGTTCACGATACTTACGCTCAAGGGGTATGGTTGTTTGGACTTATCGAGGCAACAAGCGCAATCGGATCGATAATCGGTCTGGTGCTGATAGGGCAAGCAACACGGTTGAAGAGGCGTGGCTTGATGTCCTATCTGGCACTCAGCGTGAGTTGTCTAGGTATCCTTCTCTTTGGTCTACCGTTTCCGCGAGCAACTGCGCCATTTATTGCGCCTCTCGCTGGCCTTCTCGTCGGTTTTGGGCTAGCATTCTTCAATACTATCTTCTTCACAGTCCTGCAAGAAACGGTTCCCAGCGAGAAATTAGGGCGTGTTATCAGCCTGGACGCCCTAGGCTCGTTTGCCATGATTCCCATCGGCGATTTCCTTGGCGGTGTTATGACCGACCGCCTCGGACCAGCAACCGTGTTTATCGTGTTCGGCATCATTAATCTCGTGAATGTGCTGATTCCGTTACTGGTAAGGGATGTACGCGAGTTACAATAGCGATATAGTTTTCGTCGGAACCACGTTTACGGCGTCCAAAGCGCAATTCATTGCGCGAAATCTGCTCGATATGGTTGTATATGATATATTTATAGGTAATACATCGCATATAGATGCCATAATGCTGTTTGACAAAATACTCAAGATACGTCGAATGTAGGGACCGATTTATCACGTCCTCTTGGCCTCTCAACATCTGAACAAGGACGTGATAAATCGGTCCCTACTGATATCCACTTTCAGGAGCCAATAGTATGCCAAAAGAGAATCTAGAGTGGTTTACCCCACGTAAAACGTCAACCGCGCCTCTGCCAGAGGCGTTAAAAGCAGAAGTCACAACACGAGCGAACGAACTTATCGAAACGGTGCTCAAAACACGATACGTTCAGCCTCCACCAGAAAATCCACGATTCAACTACATCGTTGATATTTACGGGAAGTGGTATCACAAAGCATTCTACTTCAATGCGAAGTATAAGGTTGCTTACCCAGATTCCCCTGAACCATATTTCGAGGCGAAATTTGCCCGTATGCAATATGCGGGAGGTCAAAAGTTTCATCTCTCATTTCTACGCTATACGGAACAGTGGGTACAGATTTACACTGACTTAACCGTGGATGAATGCCTTGAGGAAGTCCGCGATAGTCCTTACTTTACCATTTGATAGCTTAAGCAGATTCCGTAATGAATATAAAGGTATATCATTGGTATAGACAATTTTTACACAATTCTCTCTATACACTTGTATTTGGCATGACTAAAATGCCTCAAAGTAGACAAACTATCCACACTTTTTAGGCTTTCCTATACAAGATGAAACATCCCTTGATTTCTCTTGACAAAGCAGAGGCAATCGTAAATACTTAGCAAGAGAGAAAGTGCAATACGTCACTCTCCCATTTGTACCTCACGTCCTTCTGGATTGTGCGAGATAAGACCACTGTGGGTCTCCCTACCACTGTTCAATGAAGAGCTTCATATCTTTCACGTTGCGTTGATGCAATACAATAGGCGCGATGCCTGTCTGTACGTTGGCAACTCTTTACACGTTACGTATGTCCTCCATGTGCTCTCTTCGTCATGCCCAGACGAAGATGCTCTTTTTGTTGCGCCATTCGACGGAGTTTCTTGCTCTGTCAAAAGGGAAGAAGCTATGACGATTCGTGTCTTGCTCGTAGACGACCATTGTGTCGTCCGTCAAGGACTACGCGTGTTTCTCGGACTAGACCCCGAACTGGATGTTCTGACAAGCGAAGCAGCTCATGGAGAAGAAGCCTTGTGCATGGCCCGTCAGTTCCAACCGGATGTGGTCCTTATGGACTTAATTATGCCTGGAATGGATGGCATTGCCGCGACTGAACGTATTCGACGCGAGATGCCCAAAATTGAGGTCGTGGTGCTTACCAGCGTACTCGAAGATGCTCAAGTCCTCGCGGCAGTACGAGCGGGAGCCATTGGCTACCTCCTCAAAGATACACAGGCCGATGAGATATGTCGAGCAATCAAGGCGGCGGCAGCAGGACAAGTGCATCTCTCACCACACGCCGCTTTACGCCTGATGCGCGATGTACAACTACCAAATCGTCCCGAATCTCTGACAGAACGCGAAACCGATGTGCTCCAACTACTGGCACAGGGGGCATCAAACAAAGAAATTGCCCGCGACCTGTCTCTCGGCGAGAAGACGATCAAGACCCATATCAGCAGCATTTTGAGCAAGCTTGGTGTACAAAGTCGAACACAAGCAGCACTCCTCGCTGTTCGCCTCAAGCTAGTTCCTTCCACAGCCACTCAATCAAGTGAACGAGTGCCATCCTCATCTTCTAAGGCTTGGAAACACGCGTGATGGAGGGAGACGTACCGCTTCGGCAAAGCGATCAGGAGAAACAAACATTCCCATCGGCATATCAGCAAGCACAAGCATATGAGGAACGCTTCACGCTCGCTCTCTCTAATGCCAGTGACGGATGGTGGGACCGTGATTTACGTAGCAATGCGGTCTATTTCTCCCCACGCTGGAAACACATGCTGGGGTACACGGATGATGAGCTTTCCAATCACTTTGAGGAGTGGCTAGATCGAGTACATCCTGACGACCTGGCAACTATTGTCATGAGCACGCTCCAACGGCAGATGGATGGGCATATCGAGAGCTATACGTTCGAGCACCGAGTGCGACACAAAGATGGAAGTTATCGCTGGATACGCGCTCGTGGAAGTACCTTACGTGATGATCGTGGCATCATCTATCGCATAGCAGGGTGGCATACGGATATCACGGAATGGAAACGGGAAGAGGAAATGCACGCGCGGCGCACACAACATGCCGCGTTTCGTGTTGATGTGAGTATGACGCTAACCGAGCGTACAACCTTACCCACGATGTTACAACGCTGTACTGAGGCGATGGTACATCACTTGCACGCCGCGTTCGCTCGTATCTGGACGCTTGTACCTGAAGAAAATTTTCTTGTATTACAGGCAAGCGCGGGTCTCTACACGCATCTTAACGGTTCACACGCTCGCATCTCACCAGGAACCCTCAAAATTGGACGCATCGCGCAAGAGCGACATCCCTATCTCACCAATGATGTTCTCAACGACCCACATATTAGTGACAGAGAATGGGCTACAAACACAGGCATGATCTCCTTTGCTGGCTATCCTCTCTTAGTGGAAGATCAGGTGGTTGGAGTTATGGCCTTATTCTCACAAGAACTCCTCATGGAAGAAACGCTCGATGCACTGGCGACGGTAGCACACGCAATTGCTCAAGGGATTGCTAGAAAATGGGGGGAAGAACATCTGGAAGAGCGCGTGCATGAACGTACCAACGAACTAAGACTGTTGTTGCTAGAAAATGCGAGGCTCTCTGGACAAGCGCAAGAACTCGCAATCTTGCAAGAGCGACAACGACTTGCCCGCGAGTTGCATGACTCGGTTTCTCAGGCACTCTATGGCCTTGTGCTTGGCTCGCGTGCCGCACGTACTCTGTTACGCTATGATCTCGACAAACTCGCTAACCTACTCGATGCCATGCATGCGCAAGCAGAAGAGGGTTTGACAGAAATGCGCACGCTCATCTTTGAACTGCGTCCTGAGTCGTTAGAGAAGGATGGACTGCTATCAGCACTCACAAAACAGGCGGAGGCAATCCGAAACCGCTATGAGTTGACGATAGAGATGGAGCTAGGTGAGGAACCACACTACTCCTTTGTAGTGAAAGAAGCTCTCTATCGCATTGCCCAAGAGTCGCTCAACAACATTGTAAAACATGCTAAAGCCTCTCTAATACAGGTACGGCTCTATGAAGACAAAACAGGAATTGTGCTGGAAGTACGCGACAATGGAGCAGGATTTCATCCAGAGCAATCTTTCCCTGGTCATCTCGGTTTGCAGTCGATGCGTGAACGTCTGGCTCGTCTTGGAGGAATACTGGAGATCACAAGCGCATCCGGGCAAGGAACGTTGATTCGTGCTGTCCTTCCCTCATCTAATGACCTATCATAGTAGTCCGTTAATCATCATAATTTCTCCGCCTTTTGGCGGAGTTCGCACTCCGTCTAAGGTCCCCTACAAAAAAAGCCCTTTGTCCGATGTGGAAAGCAGCATCAGCCATGTATACTCCCACTAGTAGACAGAAGTATAAGGCTATACGAAATAGCCGCATACCGATGCTTCATTCACCCATTGACCATCTATCCGTCTCTTTTGATTTGAAAGGAATGTCTATGAATCGCGAGGAGGCAAGCCAGAAGATACTTGAAGCAAAGCAAGAGCGTGGTCTCACTTTTGAGACCATTGCTCATGAGATTGGTCGCCACAAAGAATGGACCGCATCAGCCCTCCTTGGTCAAGCCACAATGAGTGCTGAAGAGGCCGCGCGAACAGTTTCTATGTTGGGGTTAGGACCAGATGTTGCGCAAGCATTGCAACAATACCCAACAAAAGGTTCTCTGTCTGAAACCGTTCCTGTTGACCCACTCCTCTATCGGTTTCATGAGATTACGCAAGTGTATGGCACAACAATAAAAGCTCTGATCCATGAGATGTTTGGCGATGGCATCATGAGTGCCATCGACTTTGAGATGTACATCGAGAAGGTAGAGGACCCAAAAGGAGACAGGGTGAAAGTCACCTACAATGGCAAGTTTCTTCCCTATCGAAAATGGTAAGCCCTACTGAAGTCGTAGCAGTGTTTTTCAACAATGGAGGTTTGTATGCAACAGTCACAATCTGATACCGTATCAGCCACCTTGAGACCCATAGATTGCTTTGGTTTGGACAAACTCGCCGAAAAAGGCAAGGCAAATCCAGCAAGTGGGAAGGTCACACTGAAGGCAAAGACCGTTACCGAAGGACAGTTTCGTAATCTCACCTTTATACGCGATCTCGCTCCGGTGGTCATCGACGAACCTCCTCACCTACTTGGTGAAAATACCGCCCCCAATCCGTCCGAGTCCGTTCTTGCAGCCTTGGGCGCATGTCTTGCGGTAGGCTATATGGCGAATGCAAGCCAGAGAGGTATTACCCTGACTGAAATTAGCGTTGAGATGGAAGGCGACATTGATGTCTCGGCGGTCTGGGGTCTGGGTGATATCCCTGATGGGAAAGTCGCAGGCTTCACAGCAGTTCGTGTCAAGGCACATCTTGTAGGAAATGCCACACGCGAAGAGCTAGCCGACATCATCGAAAAGGCCAACAAATGGTCGCCAGTCGCCAACACACTACGCAACAATGTCACAGTGACAGCAACACTCGCGGAATAAAACAGTTGAGGGACCCATTTATGGTGTCCAGATTTGGAGAAATTTATGGAAGCGAAAACCCTTCTCAGTGCGACGGAACTCTCTACGCGGATGAAGACCGAACCCATTGTTATCATCGACACACGCGCCCCTGAAGAATATGCCGTCTCGCATATTCCAGGTGCGGTCAATATCCGTGAAATTTTCAGTTATCTGTCAACCTCGACTCCTGAAGGATTAGCAGCGATGCAGAGCATGTTCGCTGACCTCCTGGGCAAGGCAGGACTCTCTGGCAAAGAGTTGGCAGTTATCTACGAAGACGCGATGAATAATGGATATGGGCAGTCCTGTCGGGGATACTTCTTGTTGAAGTTTCTAGGGTATCCTAGTGTCTCGATACTGCATGGCGGCTATAATGCCTGGCAAGAAGCGGGTCTACCAACCTCGACTCAGGTTCCAACACCCGAAGCAAAAGTGTTTCCGCTTCACATTGACTCTTCCATGCTCATTGACAAAGACGAGATGCTCAAATCGCTCAATGACCCATCCGTCATTAAGCTCGATGTACGAGACTTCGATGAATGGACAGGTGAAAGCTCATCGCCCTATGGAGTCGATTTTTGTCCACGCAAAGGAAGAATACCCGGTGCAGTGTTGATTGAATGGTATTCCATGATGAAGGTGGTTGATGGCATTCCAATGTTCCGCCCGAAAGATGAGATGTTGGCAACCGCACGCGAGGTAGGCATCACCCCTGACTCAACCGTGAATGTCTACTGCTTTAAAGGTGCAAGAGCCTCAAATACACTTGTGGCACTCAATGAAGCTGGCGTGAAAGATGTACGCATCTACTTTGCCTCATGGAACGAGTGGTCGCGTGACCCCTCACTACCTATTGAAGAAGGCGCACCCGATCCTACACGTCCCGCGATACGGGCAACGGTACAAGCGTAATAGCGTAAAACTACACAGGCCATAGTGCAAATCTGGCCCTATTCAGTGGAGAGGATGTCACAATGCAATCTACCCAACGTGTTTCAGCGAACAAGCATGACGATACTTCCATTGTCAATCCTCTCCTTGTTTCCCTACAAGCAGCTATCGCGCAGAGTCTTCGACCGAATATTCAACGCATCGACGTACAAGGTGAATATCCTAAAGCATTTATGCAACAGGTCGGTATGCTGGGTGCTTTCAAGCAAGGAACACCTACTGAATTTGGCGGTACAGGAAAAGGTATTCGTTGCACGATTCAGGTGATGGAAGAGGTAGCAAAGGAGTGTCTCAGCACCGGTTTTATCACCTGGTGTCAGACTGTATGTGCATGGTACATACAAAATGGAGAAAGCGCGTATCTCAAAGAGCAGGTGTTGCCCAAGGTCATAACGGGAGAGATTCTTGCGGGCACAGGGCTTTCCAACCCAATGAAACACTTCGCGGGTATAGAGAAAATCCACATTACCGCGAACCGCTGCGCGAATGGATACATCTTGAATGGGGCTATCCCGTGGGTCTCGAATGTCAATGTAGATCACTATTTTGCGGTTGTGGCAAGAATTGTGGAGGAAGATGCCTATCTGATGGCTGTGGTACCAGGGAGCTTAGCGGGCCTCACATTGGGAAATGGCGGTCATTTCATCGCGTTAGAAGGAAGTAGCACTTATAGTTGTGCGTTCAAAAATGCCTTTATTCCCACTGACTATATTCTGGCTAGCCCCTGTAAGGAGTTCATCCCTAAAATTCAGCCGGGCTTTGTACTCACACAAACAGGTTTCGGGCTTGGACTGGTGAGTAGCTGTGTTGAACTCATGAAACGAACCAACGAAGCAAAGTACCATGTCAACCGTTTTCTCGACGATCAGGTAGAAGATATCGAGAGCAATTTGCGTGAGACTCAGCAATACATCTATACGTTAGCTGATGAAATAGGATGTGGGCAACAACCAGTTAGAGCAAACTGTCTAAAGGATGTAGTGCAGGCTCGTATTCTTATTTCAGAACTGTCACTTCGTGCTTCTCAAGCGGCAATGCTCCATGCGGGTGCCAGTGGATATCGTCTTCACTGCGCCTTTGAGCGGAAACTCCGTGAGTCGTATTTCGTTGCGATTGTCACACCTGCCCTCAAACACTTAAAGAAAGTACTCCACGAGCTAGAGCAAGGAAACGTAGGTGAGTGAAGAGTAGCTTACAGGCATTTGCAGCCACTTCTCTTGCATAACGAGTTCTGATTGTTTATGATACAATCATACTCTACAGAGGAGGTTCTTTTGCCCGATAGCTATCTCCGCCTCTTACAACTTATGCAGTTAGCCGATAGTGCGCTTCCCATTGGGTCTACCGCGCATTCCTTCGGCCTGGAAACGTTGGTTGCAGAAGGCTATCTCACTGTCGAACAGCTTGAAGCATTTCTACATGATTATTTCGAGGAGGCAGGCAGGCTTGAAAGTGCTTCTTGTCGCGTGGCTTATCGTTTGGCTTCTTTGTCGGAACAGGGTATATTTGCTAAAGGTTGGATCGAGCTAAACCAACAAGTGAGCGCGTTCAAGACCTCGCGCGAGAGCAGAGTTGCTAGCGCGACATTGGGAAGAAGATTTCTGCAACTAGTACAAAACCTCGAAGAATTGCCAATGCTCTCCTCTGCACTTCAAATAAGCAAAGCGGAAGGAGCGAGTATTCATTATAGTCCTGCATTCGGCCTTGTTGGAGGTGTTTTGGAGATAGAGGAGAGGCTAGTAGTACACGCCTATCTTCAACAATCGCTCGCCGGGCTTGTCTCAGCTTGCCAACGTCTAATGCCACTCGGTCAAAGTCAGGCAAGCCGTATCCTCTGGCGACTCAAACCAACACTGCTATCCGTCGCGGAACAGAGCGAAAGCATCGTAATGAATAGTGACACGATCACTCTCTTTACCTCACTTCTTGATGTCGGAAGTATGCGCCATCCAAACCTTCCAACTCGCCTTTTTATCAGTTAAAGGAAAGTAGGATACCTCTTATCCAAAATACAGCAACTCAGAGCGTCACAGGCAAGCTCGATCTATCCTTTGTGCAGGACAAGGGAGAGCAACACACGCGGCTTCATGTGCGCGAACAAAAACCGCCACTGAAAGTCATTCGTGCGTTTCCTATTGACGCTGGTGGAGCACTCGTACATCTACACAATATTTCGGGGGGTGTACTTGGTGGCGATGCATTAAGTCTTTCGGTTCACGTTGGACAGAACGCGTATGCTCAACTTACATCCACCAGCGCGACCCGTCTCTACCGGAGTCAGACCGATACTGAATCGGCTAGTCAAACCAATACTATCTCAGTAGAAGAGGATGGTTTACTAGAATATCTCCCTGATCCGCTTATTCCTTTCGCTGGATCGCGTTATCGGCAACACACATCCATAGAACTATCGCATAATGCTGGTCTCTTCTGGTGGGAAACGATTGCTCCTGGGCGACTAGCGAAAGGCGAATGTTTCGCGTATGATATGCTTGAGATGAGTCTAAAGATTGCGGTACGAGGGAAGCCTATTGCACTAGAACACTTTAAGCTTGAACCGGCGTCGCGTCCGCTCTCTTCGTTGACACGTCTTGGCCCCTATCGCTACTTTTGTAGCTTGTACATTTGTAAAGTTGGCCTTGAGACGAAGCAATGGCAAGACGTGGAAAGACTCTTGGGCGAGTTGGCACAGCAGCTTTCTTGCTCTCATGAGGTCAGTTGGGGCGTGAGTACATTAGTTTCAGATGGGTTGGTTGTACGTGCAGTAAGCAAAGAGGGAAGGGCAATAGCAACGGGGCTACCTGCTTTCTGGAAAGCGGCAAAATTGGCACTCTATGGAAGAGAAGCCACACTTCCGCGTAAAGTCTATTAAACGGCCTGTGGTAGTAGTCTGTCAATCGTCATGTGTCATTTCTCACCAGGGCGCCCGCAAGGG
>CAXTWV010000174.1:0-4462 GCA_964248005.1 uncultured Ktedonobacteraceae bacterium
TCGAAGGGCTTTTGCAGAAAATGTGTATCCGTGTCCAGATGAAAGTCTTGGCCCAGATGGTCGGCGAGATAGCCACTCATGAACAGAAATTTGGTTGTGGAACCGGATTGTTCAAGTTTCTTATAAAGGTCTTTACCGCCTAGCTTTGGAGTCATCATATCTGAAACAATAAGTTCTATCCTTGTATCAGGATTTTCAAGCAGGTGTAAACCCTCTTCTCCATTGCTCGCGACCATGACCGTGTAGCCGTACTCTTCTAACACATCCTGCATGAGTTCGCGTAAGTCCTGATCGTCCTCCACCAGCAAAATTGTCTCGTTTCCCTTTTGCGTCAAGGGTTCGGCTTCTGGCTCTTTTTGCACTGCCAGGGGAGCGTGATCGACGGCAGGTAAATAAATGGAAAAGCTTGTTCCTTCGCCCACTACACTTTCAACGTCGATGAAGCCTTTGTGTTGCCCAATGATGCCGTGTACTGTCGAAAGGCCGAGTCCAGTGCCCTTTCCCACCTCTTTTGTCGTAAAAAACGGTTCAAAGATACGCTCGCGTGTCTGTTCGTCCATACCCGTACCTGTGTCGCGTACCGTTATCTCCACATATGTGCCTGCTTGTTCTGTGGTCTGCATCTGTCTTGGTGCCTTATCAAGCACTGCGTTTTGGATGGTGATAAATAACTGACCGCCATTAGGCATAGCATCACGCGCATTAATACACAGGTTAAGTACAACTTGCTCTATCTGCACAGTATCCGCGAAGACGGTTTGTATATCTGTTGCGGGCGTAAACACGATCTCGATATGTTCATCAATAACTTTCTTGATGAAGTCTAGCAGATTTGCCACAACGTCATTTATGTCAACAAACGCGGGTTCGAGGACTTGATGGCGCGAGAATGCTAATAGTTGCCGAACCATTTGAGCGGCTCGCAGCGTGCTTTCGCGTGTTCGTCGTAACCCTTCATACACGGGATGAGTGGCATCGACCTTTGACAAGTTCTGATCGGTATAGCCGAGGATACCCGCGAGGATATTGTTGAAATCATGCGCGATACCACTCACAAGTTGTCCTAGACTTTCCATCTTTTGTGCCTGTCGGACCTGCTCTTCCAGTTGTTTGCGCTCGGCAATTAAGCGCGTCTTCTCAAGACTTTCCCTGATGGCGATAGGAAGACGGTGCAAATCTCGCTTCAGCACATAATCACTGAGGCCCGCCTTCATGCCCTCGGTCGCGATTTCTTCACTGCCAGTATCCGTCACCATGATGACAGGAAGCACAGGCATATGCGCTTTAATGGTTTGCAACAACCAGAGACCATCGGTCCATTGCAGGCGATAATCCGTCAGTGCAAGATCGAAATGTTGTTGTGTGAGTGCCTCATCCAGATCATTACGACGAATAACCTCGACGAACTCAACATCTTGAAATTCTTTTTGCACTCTTCTTTGAATAAGCGCACGATCATAGGGGCTATCATCAATCATAAGAATTTTCATAACGTGTTTGGTCTCCTTAGTTCAAACCAGAATGTGCTTCCTTGTGATAACAAAGATGTGACGCCTACAGAACCGCCCATGATGTCTATCGCTTTGCGTACTGTTGCCAGACCGAGACCCACGCCCGGAAATTCTTCGACTCCGTGTAGGCGTACAAACGGTGAGAAAAGACGTAGTTGATTTTCAGGAGTGATACCGACGCCGTTGTCCTGAATTTGCACACGACAATTGTAGAGCATAGATTTGGCGGAGATGGTCACGATAGGAGCGGTCTCCGCAGGTACGAACTTGAGGGCGTTGGAGAGCAGATTAGTCAACACCATTTTTAGTAAGACAGGATTGGCTTCGACGGCTGGCAAGTTATCCTCAATATGTATTTGGGCGTGACGTTCACTTATCTGTTGCTGTAACGCACGGACACAACTCTCAAGGATAATACGCATATCTACAGGAATCATCTCGATTTCCTCGCGCCCAATACGCGAAAAACCGAGTAGAGCAGTAATCAGATAGGTCATTTGCTCGGTCGCTGACTGAATCATGCCAAGATAGTACTGGCCCTGTTCCGTCATATGAGCTGCCTCATCTTCAACAATGGCCTCGGCAAAGCCTGAGACCGCGCGAATAGGAGCACGTAGATCGTGCGTCATAGCCTGAATGAACGACTCCAAATCTTCATTGCGTAACTTGATATCTAACGAGAGGCTCCGTGTCCGTAAAAGCGTTTCTACGCGCATTTGTAGTTCACGTTTCTCGATAGGAATCAGCACAAGTTCGTCGATATGTTGCCTGAGTACTTCACGTTCACGCTGCACGGCAATCAACAGAAACGGCAAAAATACAGGATGTTCAGCCTGTTTGCGTTGCTGGACACGCTCGCCTACAGAGTGCAGCATAGCTACGTCGATGATACAGAGATCAAAGAGTGCATCGAGCGAGTCTGGTCTGCCCGACTGTACTATTTCGTATGTGTTTGTGAGCAGTGTTGCCAGGAGGTCACTATTCTTCTTATTCTGCATAAGAAGAAGGATACGGAGCATGCTTATCCTCCTAGTAAACTATGTATGATGGCGAGTAGTTCTTTTATGGCGAGGGGTTTAATGAGCACATTTTTCGCGCCGTGCCCCAAACTTGCTTGATATATTGAGGCACTCTGTTTGGACGAGATGATAATGAATGGAATATTGTTGTCCTGTAGTTGCGCACAGCGGCTCCAAATATGCTGATCAAAGCCTGTAACGTCGATAAGTGCCATACAGAAAAGCATCTGTGTTACAAGCACGTGGTCAAACTCATCAAGACTTTTGACAGGATAGGTCGTATAGTCTTCCTTCGCGAGAAACTGCGTCAACAGGTTCAAGTTCTGCGGGTTGTGATTGACCGTCAATATCGGCGGCTCATTGCTCATACTTCAGCAGACTTTCGCTGGGTATCGGCCCATTCCGGTACTCCGCTCAGGATATTGCGTAGGTCAGCTAATGGTCTTCCTACCTTAATACCGTAGCGCGTGACCTCGATCTCGCGCAATGTTTTCTCAAAATCGGTCAGGCGTTTCTTCAACACACCAATGGCTTTATGCATCTCACCACGAATTTCGAGATAGCGTAGAAAGATGATGTTGTCCGCCATATAACTGATGCCCGTCTCAGTTACGCGAAAATCGCCTGTGACGCTCTCGACTTCGTTGATCAAAAGCACTGCGATGCCCAGTGTCTGTAAATATTTGCTGAGTGCGTGTAAATGAGGCACGAGATCATTGCCCTGCACAGAGAGACGATAGCCCGCGACACTATCAATCATCACAATTTTCGCGTCTTGTTGCGTTACATCCTGGCGTACCATATAGGCAAACTCATCAGGAGAAAATTCAAGTGGCTCAACCTGCTTAATTTGTAAGGTGCCACGCTCTATCATTGCCCGTACTGGAATATTGACGGCTTCACAGCGCTGTAACAGCGTCTCTTCACGCTCATCAAAGAGATAGACCAGCGAGTGTTCGCCACGCCCAGCCGCCTCTTTCATAAATTGCAGACCCAGTGTTGTTTTTCCTACACCACTCGGACCAGTGAGAATTGAGACGGTACCACGTTCTAATCCTCCATGCAGCAATTCATCCAGCGCAGGCACTCCAAAAGAAATACTTTCAACATCCTGTGTCATCGTCTGGTGATTCAGCAGCAAATGGGGGAAGACCTGCATGCCTTTTTCCGTCAGACGCATAGTATGATGCCCGGAACGGAACGACGAGCCGCGAAACTTGGAAATACTCACCGTGCGACTCTCGCCAGAAAATCCCAGAGTGAAAACACCGTCGCTCATAAATTGTAAATCATCATCAGGAGCATCATTGCTGCTTTCCGAAGTAAGAAATACGGTTGCGTGTTGCTCGTTTAAAAAGCGCAGAAATGCAAGAACTTGTTTGTGAAATTGGAACGCGTCATTGGAGAGATAGCGAAATTGTGTGATCGAGTCAAGAAATATACGCTGTGGTTGAAGACGCTGGACCTCTTCAATAATTTTCTGTGTGATCGGTTCACGTTCAACCTCGGCAGGCGAAAAGATGTCGTAGCTTTCCATCAACGTAAACGCAGAGGAATTAGGACTCAGGTCAAGGACGTGTACATTCGTGAGGTCTATACCAATCTGCGTGGCGTTTGCGCGTATCTGCTCTACGTTTTCTCCCAGCGTAATAAATAGTGTACTTTCACTCTTAGCAGCACCCGTTGCGAGAATATGCAGACCTAGTGTTGTCTTGCCAGAGCCAGGTCCCCCACGCAAAAGGTAGGCCCGTCCAGGAAGACAACCACCATACAAAATCTCGTCTAGTCCCTCTACGCCTGTAGACAAACGAGGAATGGTGGCGGGAGGGCTATTGTGAGCTGATTGATGGTCCTGGGCGACAGAGCCACTGGTAGTATTTTTTTTCATTGTCTCTTCCACAATACATTCCTCTTCTAAATTGATAAGGCATA
>CAXTWV010000174.1:4562-10384 GCA_964248005.1 uncultured Ktedonobacteraceae bacterium
TTTTTTTTCATTGTCTCTTCCACAATACATTCCTCTTCTAAATTGATAAGGCATAGCGATGCAAACAGAGTATAACATAGTTCAAGGAATGTGGGTAGAGAAAGCAAGATTGCGTGTTCGCTGTGAGTTATACTATCTAGTATGCATGCTTCGTCTTCACAGAGACGTTCTCAAAAGCGTTTCACTTTATTCAGGAGCTACCTACATGGAACTACAAAATCCCAGACCCGGTACATGGAAACTTTTTCGTCTATGGGCCTCCATCGGGCTACAATCTTTCGGTGGAGGTGCTTCCACCACGTTCTTGATACAACGTACATTTACCGAGAAATATACATGGTTGTCGATGGAGGATATTACGCGGTTTTGGAGTTTGTGTATTCTTACTCCTGGTATCAATCTGGTCGCTCTGACTGTTTTGATCGGACGAAAACTTGGTGGCACATGGGGTATCGTTGCCTCACTCGCGGGCCTGCTTTTGCCAAGCGCGATCATCACCTGTCTTTTAACCGCTCTCTTCACACAGATTGAACATGTCGCGGCTGTGCAAGCAATCCTACGGGGAGTAATACCAGCAACAGGTGCGCTCATGCTGCTTGTTGGAGTGAATTTTGCGCTCCCAATCTTTCGCAGAAGTTATAAAGAAGGCTTTTTTTATATGACGGGTAGCATCGCTGTAATGCTTGCCTGTTTCCTTGCGGTCATTCTCTTGAAACTCTCTGTTATCGTGGTCATTCTTGGTGCGGTCCTGCTTGGTGCGCTCTTCTTTGCACCAAAGCCATCCCCACCTTTCAACGAGGAGCAACGAGGACAACAATGATCAATCCACTCCTGTACTTTTTGCTATTCCTGAAAGCTTCACTCTTTTCAACGGGCGGCTTCAGTAATCTTCCCAGTTTACACCAGGACCTACTAGGCAATGGTTGGGCAAAGGAGGCATACTTTGGACAATCTATCGCGATTGGACAAATAAGTCCAGGCCCGAACGGATTGTGGGTCATCTGCTTAGGCTATCTCACCTATGGCTATCTTGGTGCTTTTTTCGCACTGATTGCTATAACTCTCCCTGCACTGCTGGTACTCGTCGTCTCCGCTGGCTACGTGCGTATTGAGCAACGCGCATGGGTGCAAGGAGCTATGTATGGTGTCTCGCTTGCTGTCGTTGGCCTCTTGCTTACAGTAGTCTGGACGATTTTCAATCAACCCGGAGTGGACTGGAAAGGATTGCTAATCGCCGTAGGAGCCTTCGGCCTAGCCCTAAGCCGCAAAGTGAATATTCTGATTATCCTGGGGCTAGCAGGACTCGCAGGGTATCTGTTGTACCGATAATAAACCGTCTTCGTAGGGACCGATTTATCGCAATACTGTTCAAATACGAAGAACGTTCTACAAATACACAACGGACGCCCACAAGGGGCTACCCTACTATAGACGCTCTTGCGTGCTCCGCACGCCTATAGTAGGGTAGCCCCTTGTGGGCGTCCGTAGGTCCCCGCTCCGACACAATTGCGCTTCTTTGAACAGTATTGCGATTTATCGCGTCCTCGGCACGAGCGAAGCAATGTGCGCGTCCTCGTGTCGATTTGTGGATACATCAGTCATCGCGTATAGGGAAACACACATCATCGCCGAAAGGTTGTCTAGCTTCGCTTCGATACTTAGATTGCAATAAACTGGTTCCTACTTGTAGAGTTTGTCCTGTGTCCATTTTGTGGGATTGTTGATGATGTATTGGCGAATTTCATTGAGGTGTCTTTCATCACGAATAATAGAGTCCCAATATTTTTGAGGTGTTAGACATATATTTCTGCACCTTTGAAGTGTTTTTGATGTGCTTATTATAGCCTATGTCTTTTATATTCTCACTACATAGTAGGAACCGATTATTGGCACATTGGTAAGTGAGAGGTGACGCGCACATTGCTTCGCTCGTGCCGAGGACGCGGTGAACCGGTCCCTACCGTCCTCTTTCCGTACAGAGTATAATAGGTTCAAATAACAGAAGAGAAATGTAACACTCTAAAGAAGAGAGACAGAGACACATGGCACGTAAAGGTAAACATAGAAATTTCGATGCATTTCGTAATACACAAGATACACTTGGTGGACACATGGAACACGAAGCACTCTCGGACTCACAAGAATTGGCTTTGCATAGGGTAAATGATGAAATTCTCGAAAAGCAGGATACGCTGGATGGTGCCGAACGCGCAGCCGTCACGCCTGCATTTGAACATGGCGAGAAATATCACGAAGCTGGCAAACGTGATGTAGAACTCTATATTCGTACCTATAATACGCTCTTACGCAGTTCGGGCGAAATTAGCCTGAAAGCACTTGTGCAAGCACACTACAACATCGACTCTAGCCTTCATCCTGACGCCCGTTCACCCTATCCCGATATGTCGGCATTCATCTATAGCGTCCTACGGCTCCCAGCTTCAATCATACACTGCAATCGTGTCTTGCTGGGGCAATCGGAAGAAGTCTTTTTGCAGCATGATTATCACGTGAATCGCTGGCACGCTGTCACTGCTTCGGCACGTCGCCGCAAATGGTTCTTTGATGGTACGGAGACCCTCGCGGTCTATGTCGCTAGTGTCAGCGATACGGATGATATTGTGCCGATTTTGGTTGCCTTTCAGATCGAATGGGACAAGATATACTACCTGCTTCGGTCCGACCCGACCACAATGCAACTTTTAGAGACGCACATGGATCGCACCTCGCCCGTCTTCACGGAGATTAGTAACGTTCTGCGTGAACGTTTACATATCGCCTCAGACGATTGGCATCGGCTAGAACTCATCTGGGGCGATAACCTGTGGGAAAATCTCCGCATCATTGGTCAACATCGCAAGAGTTTCAGCTTACGTATGCTTGGTGGCTCGCATGTTGGCTATGTACGTGCCACGCGTCAGTGGTGGAGTCCGGTCAAAAGCTTACTCGACACCCTCGGCTTGCAAGACCGTCCTATCTACTTTGTCTCAAGCAATACGCATAGCCTCATTAACCTTGTTGGCGGCTCTATCCTCAACCGAGAAGAGGAGTTGACCACGTTCGCGCTGAGTGGGCAAGACCCCTATCTCTCAGATGAGTGCCGCAAAATTCAGCAAGGCGAGGTTCCTGGCAATTGGCAAAACTTTCTATACTTCGCGGCACGCGAATGGGTGCGTACTCCTGCTGGTCAAATGGCACTCATGAACCGTAGTAGCGAAGATCAGGAGCGAGGCATCTGGCATGTAGGAGCGCGTCATGGTCTGGAGATCGACGCGCAAATCATCGACCTCGCGAAACTTCATCCAACCGAGATCGACCCGCGTTGTCGTATGTCGCACATGGATATGCTGGCACAAAGCAAAGCTATCATTCTTAATATTGACTACCCATTAGGCATGGCAGCCTATCGTATGATGCGTGAAATCATGGAAAACACCACACAGGTTCGTGGTATCTACATTCTTGGTAAAGCCGCGACGCTGAACGGCAGCATCGGTGATGTCATGATCTCGAATGTCGTCATGGACGAACATAGCCAGAATACCTTCTGGCTCGATAACTGCTTCCTGGTCCAGGATGTGCAGCCCTATCTGATTTACGGGTCGGTTCTCGACAATCAAAAAGCTGTATCAGCGAAGGGTACCTATCTGCAAAACCGTCAATACCTGGACTTCTATTATCATGCCAACTACACCGTCGTCGAAATGGAGAGTGGCCCCTATCTCAACGCTGTCTATGAGGACCAGTACCTGTTACGCTATCCCGTTGGCGAGAACATTAACTTCGCACGTCTGCCCTACGAACTAGGCATCCTGCACTACGCCTCGGATACGCCCTACACACGCGGCAAAAATCTTGGTGCCGGTAGTCTCTCCTACTTCGGCATGGACTCAACCTATGCCAGCACCGTCGCCATCGTGCGCCGCATCTTCGAGAACGAAATCGACGCCGCGCAACAGGCAAACAACGAAAAAAACGCGCAAAAAGATGCATCGCTTGCAATGAAACCCACTGTTGGAGTGTAATCATCGGTCCCTACCGAGAGCATTACCGAGTTTGGTTGTCAACGTTCATTAGGCACATTTGGGGGGGCATGATAAAATGTGTTCATATCAAATCAAATACACATAAAGAAACACATACGGTGAGAAGGAACGATTTTTTATGGCCCTTACTATAGGTATTATTGGTTTACCACAAAGTGGTAAGACGACATTGTTTAACGCATTGACGAAGGCGGGTGCGCCCGTAAGCGGATATGCGAGTAGCACGGTGCAGGCGAATCTGGCGATGGTGCAGGTGCCAGATGCACGCTTGCAGCCGCTCGCCGAGATATTCAGTCCGAAGAAGACGACATATACAACGGTTGAGTTCGTGGATGTCGCGGGCATGGGACAGACCGCGAAAGAGAAGCAAGAGGAACGCAAGGGACTAAGTGCCGAATTTCTGGGGCATATTCGCAATGCCGATGCACTGGCAATTGTGTTGCGCACGTTCAGCAATAACAATGTACCGCACGTCAACGACGAGATCGACCCGAACCGCGATCTGGATAGTCTCAATGCTGAACTGGTGTTGACTGACCTTGCCTCGGTTGAGAAGCGTATCGAGCGCACAACCAAGGCGGCGAAGTCTGGTGACAAGAAGTACGTGCAAGAGTTAGAGGTTCTGCGTAAACTGCAAGACGCACTCAATGAACTGAAACTTGCAAGCGAGGTCGAGTTGTCACAACAGGAGCGGAGCCTGTTGAGCGAACTCTTTTTAATCACGATGAAGCCACGTATGTATGTGCTCAACGTCAGCGAAGACGTACTGGGTGAGGCACAAACGATTCTGGCAAAAATTGCGTCGGGTGAGGCAACGCCAGACCTGACAGGCGAACTCAAAGGAGTCGCGACAGTTGCCAAACGCGCAAAGGACGAGGGAGCCGAGGTTGCCGCAGTCTCCGCACGCTTAGAAGCGGAACTTGCCGAGTTGCCAGAAGAGGACGCCCAGGAGTATCTTGAGTCATTAGGTCTGCCGCAGTTGGGAGCGGACCGCGTGATTCAGGTTGGCTATCGTCTGCTCAACCTCATCACATTCCTGACAGCAGGTGAGGACGAAGTACGCGCATGGACGGTTACGCGTGGTGCGAAGGCACCAGAGGCGGCGGGGAAAATTCACTCGGATATTGAACGTGGCTTTATTCGCGCCGAGGTGACACGCTATGAAGACTTTATGGCCTCTGGCTCGTTTGCAGCCGCTTCAAAAAAGGGCTTGCAACGACTGGAAGGCAAAGAGTACGTTGTGCAAGATGGCGACATCGTGCATTTCCGCTTCAACGTAGGAAAATAATCGGGAAGAAAAAAGGGCAATGGCTACTCATTCGATATATCGAATGAGTAGCCATTGCCCTTTTTTCTTCCCGATTTTATAAAACATATGAATTTTTTTGTCTCACTTTTGTTGTGTCATTCGTGTAAGCTGTAGCGGAGAAAATAGTCTTGCATGTTTTGTACATATATAGTCGCGATTCGCATAGTGTGTTCTAGGAAGAGCGCGTTCATGAGTCATGAGCTGCTACCAGCATCGCAACAAACATACATTCCGGCCGTTACGATTACCAGCGCAACGTTTAAGCACTCGTGGGGAAAACTACCTGTCGCTACAACGGGAGCACCTGAACGCATATGTGGCGAAGCGCGGCGCATTGGCTATACAGGAAAAAGTGAAACCGATTTTGCCATATATCGCCTCAAAATCAAATCTTATCAAGGGCTTCCCACTGTTACATTGCCTAATCTCTATATAATCAAAGATGGGCTTTTCGTGGAGTACTAACT
>CAXTWV010000175.1:0-8142 GCA_964248005.1 uncultured Ktedonobacteraceae bacterium
TACGAAACAGGATTGTGAAGATATTATACTGTATTGGGGAAGAGCGTTATATGGTCGTGTGGGGCATAACGGGGTACGCTCAATAGGCATTAACGTAAGGAATCAATGGCGTGTCCAGGGCGCCCGCAAGGGGAACGCCCTGGCCTCATCAACGTTTCTCCAACAACTCCAACAACACCCCATTCGTGCCCTTTGGATGCAGGAAGATCGCGCGTCCCTCAGCAGCAATACGTGGTTGCTTATCGAGGACGGCAGCCCCCTTTTCTTGCATCTCTTGCAGGGCCGCATCAATATCCTCGACTTCAAGACAGATGTGATGCATACCCTCACCGCGCTTATCCAGGAATTTCGACAGGCTCGAATCGGGCGTCGTCGGCTCGATCAGTTCAATTTCGCTCCCGCCGGGACCACCCATAGGCAAAAACGCGATGCGAACCTGTTCGGTTGGCACCTCTTTGACCTCGCTCGGCTCTATGCCCAACGTATCGCGATAAAACACAAGAGCTTGCTCGATGTTGCGCACAATAATCGCTACATGGTCAATCCGTTTCGGCATGGATATGTTTCTCCTATTTACGAGCAATGCGCCAAATGAAAATCGGTTTGCCGCAGTTGGTGTGGCACGATGGTGAAGAGGCCAACACTACGCTGAATGGAACTGGTAACGGCACGCAGAGCCATCAATGCACTAATACGTGTCTGCTCATCATAGTGGAGCATCTCGGCGGTCTGGTCAAACTCGGCCTGTGTCAGCACTTCATAGGACGTGTCAGGCTTTACAAGGACGCTTAAATCGAGATCGACATACGTTACACGGTCTAAAAGGATTGTAGCAGGCTGAATAATATTCGCATAGGTATGAATAAGTGTCGCCCCATCATAAAAAGCACTGAGCATATACCAGCGTTGAGGCCAGAAGAATTGTAGGCAGTTCGAGCGTAATGGACGTGTACCAGAAGCCCAGTGCATCAGCGTCCCCGCCGGTAGCCAGAGACGTATGCCACCATTATTGACATTCTCTTCCTCATCATATAGAGGCTTCTCTTCGAGGCGTGTATGTGCATTCAGTTGATATGTAGACCACGAACCACGCACCATCTGGTCATAACTACGACTTTCCACCAAAAATTGCTGTTGCATCGTTCCTCTCCCTTTCATCGAACACCATAGTACGAGAACACTAGTTAATCGTCAAGCTTCCTGAAAATAGTCCCATTCAACAGCAATGTTGAGACCCCAAAACCAGGGCGCTCGTAAGGGGAACGCCCCTCCCATATGCGTGCATCGTTTACCACCATGTTTGGTCGTATGGGAGGGGCGTTCCCCTTGCGGGCGCCCTGGTCCCACCATATACCCTTTCCAACGGCAATGTTGAGTGATGTTGTACAATGGATATACGCTCATATACACGACTTTCACACAAAGATAGGGTAAGAGATAACATTTATGCGCTGCCCCAACTGTCAAACCCTTAATCCAATAAACGCAAAGTATTGCCTGGAATGTGGTAATCGTCTGGTAATATGCCCAAATTGCGGTACTGTTAACTTGCCCGTCGCGAAGTTTTGTATTGAGTGCGGGACAGCCTTACGCTTACGTGGCGATACGGATGGCTCATTACCAGCGATTACTGACGGACAAGCACCACCTTCCACAACAGAGGTCCTGTTACCACCGGAAGAGCGTCGTGTGGTCACGGTCATGTTCGCTGATATCATCGGCTCGACCCCGATGGCGGCACGTATGGACCCAGAGGATATGCGGGCCATTCTGACAGGCTACTTTAACCTGATGACGCAACAGATACGCAGGCATGGTGGCACCGTCGAAAAATATATCGGTGACGCGGTAATGGCGGTCTTTGGGACACCGATCACGCACGAGGACGATCCAGACCGTGCTATCCGAGCAGCTCTTGATATGCAAGCTGCCCTGACAACCTTTAATGAGCAGAGGCTAGCTCTCGATAGTGACGCTATCCGTCTGCAAATGCGTATTGGCATCAACACGGGTGAAGTGGCTGTGCCAGCCAATGAACAATATGCACGGCATGATTTTCTGATTACAGGTGACGCGGTAAATGTAGCGGCACGCTTGCAACAGGTCGCGGCTCCAGATACTATTCTTGTGGGCGAGCGCACATATCTTGCCACACGCGGCGTCTTTGATTTTCGCGCGATTGCCCCGATGCAACTGAAAGGGAAGGCCGAACCACTTGCCGCTTATGTCGTGCAAGAACTACAGAACTCAACACCAACGATCACACAACATCCACGCGGCCTTGAGGGTTTACAAGTCCCACTGGTTGGGCGTTCGCTTGAGTTGACCTTGATGCATACCACGTATGCACGTGTCATAGCGGAGCGTAATCCACACCTCATCACGATTATTGGTGTACCAGGCATTGGCAAATCGCGGCTGGTGCGCGAATTTGTAGCGCGTGAACAAGAGTCGGTCAAAAGTGCCACCTCGAACGATGTCGCTCCGCGCGTCTTGCAAGGACGCTGCCCACCCTATGGTGAGAGCATCACCTACTGGCCCCTTATCGAAATTCTGCGTTCGCTGCTACAGGTGCAAGAAGACGAGAGCAACGAGACACTTCAAGCACGCTTCACAACATTCGTCAACGAGACATTGACGAACGCGAAACGTAGCGAGGCGAGCGATGAGATTATTACCACAATTTTGCGTAGTATTGGGCAAGACTTGAGCACACTCACTCCATCCCTTGACGGACAAGGAACACGTGAGCGTCCAAAACGTGAGTATCAACGAAGTACGCACACACTCGGTGCCAAGCAAACCACGGCACAAGCACCACTGCAACGCGCATGGCGTGTCCTGCTCGAAGCATTGGCGCAAGTACAACCACTGATCATCGTAGTTGACGACCTGCAATGGGCCGATGAAGCCCTGCTCGACTTGCTTGAATATCTCACTGAGCGCATCACAAACGTGCCCGTGCTCTTTCTCTGTCCGGCGCGACCTGATTTCTTTGATCGGAGACGCGATTGGGGTGGTGGACAGCGCAATTTTACTACGATTGAACTCGACTCGCTTTCAACGGAGGAGAGTAGCGAACTGGTTGATGCCTTGCTGAATACTGATGACCTACCAGAAGTGTTGCGTCATACTATCCTGACACGGGCTGAGGGCAATCCCTTTTTTGTCGAAGAGATTATCCGTATGTTTATCGATCAGGGACTCCTCGTGCGTGAACGCGAAGAGGATGGAGACCTCTGCTGGCGGCTTGGTCATACGAATGAAACATTAGTGAGCGATCTGACTACACTTGCGGAACCGCCCGATGATACTATGCTCAACATGCACTATGTGCTTCCCTTCCCACGTGTGCCTGATACCGTGCAGGGTGTACTCGCGGCACGTGTCGATCTGTTGCACCCACTAGAAAAATTTATTTTGCAACATGCTGCTATCATTGGACGCACCTTCTGGCTTTCTTCACTCGTAGAGCTTGCGCACACTATAGCCGAGGATGTCGTATTGCAAGCACTTGATTCGCTTATGTACCGCGATTTCGTGATTGAGGATGAGGATATCCAGGTGCGTAGCCCTATTGAGAATGATCGCGTCTTTAGCTTCAAACATATCCTGATTCGCGATGTGGTCTATAACAATATTCCGCGTGCGCGACGTTCACAAGAGCACGCACAACTGGCGTTTTGGCTAGAGGAGCATACAGCATCGAATCCAGCAAGCTATATCGAACTGCTGGCGTATCACTATCAGCAAGCACTTATCACATGGTCGGCAGCTGTGCGTGTTGTCGAAGTAACGAGCACACAAACGCTCTCTCCTGATAGTGAGACCACTACAGTACGATTGACCCGACCTGAGTTACAGCATCGAGCCATCAAATATCTGACGCAAGCGGGCGATCAGGCTCTGAACAGCTACTATACGCTGCGTGCCTTGCAAGCCTACAATGATGCGATAGAATTACTGCTTGACCAGGATGCTGATGTGCCAACACTCGTCTCGATGTACGAAAAATTGGGCGATGCATACTCACAACGTGGCACATTGGAAGAATCGTGGCAAGCATACCGCAAAGCCCTGCGTATCGCCACGGGCGAAGGCGTAGACCCTGAGACGGTTGACGTACACTACCTCTACGAACGTCTGGCTGAGCTTGGAACACGCTGGTTAGGCGGTTTCGACACACCTCCAAATCCACAGGAGGTTCGCGGCTATATTGATGCAGGTCTCAAATTATTGGAAGGCAAAGCGTTAAATACAGAACGCGTTGCCTTCCTCACCTATCAAGCCTTCTGGTATATTCGCCAGTTAGAAACCACGACGTATGCCAAAAAAGCGGAACTGGCAGAGCAAGCACTGAACAGTGGACACGAGGCATTGCGTCTCGCGGAACAACTGAATAATCCAAGTGCGCTCTCGCTGGCCCTTGACGCGGTTGGATTCATTTATACGGAATATCATAAGTATAACGAGGCACAACAGATACAGCGTCGGCGTCAACAACTTGAAGACAAGTTGACCGACCGCGAAGAACTATACGACCTTTACATCTCGCTCGGTCACATTCATACGCAGGTCGCCGATTATCCCACGGCCTTGATGTGGTTCGGGCGAGCATGGAACAATGCGCAAACGATGGAGAGTCCCGCGCTCTTGCTCACCAGTATGGCGTGGCGTATGTGGACATGGCTACAATGGAATCGCTGGGAAGAGGCGCATCAAGTCGCGCTCGATATACTGCGCTTGATCGATCAGTATCAACAAGACGAAAAGCGACAACTCTGGGCATTGGAGACGCTTGCGATGATTGAGTATCAGCAAGGCAATGCGGAGCAGGGAGACGACTACTCGCGCCAATACAAACGCCTAATTGACCAGCAAGGAGAGCGTGCAGAGGATGAGACAACACCGCCAAATACCTCAATGCGTATGCGCGATATTTATCTAGCACGTCAAGATTGGGAACGCGCCGCCGTCGAGTACAAGGAAAAGCTCAAGAGCAGCGAACCATTGCCATCACCGGAGGTACTCACAACACTAGCCGATCTCATGGTGACAATAGGCGAGGACCCCGAAGCGCAGGAAAACATGTGTACTCGTGCGCTTACAATCGCCGAAGAGTCGGGAGCGTGCAAAAGTCTCGCGCTCGCGTTTCGTGCGCGAGGTCGTATGTACATAGAGCAACAGCGGTGGTCACTGGCAAAAGACGACCTCTGTCAGGCGCTACAACGCTGCGAAGCCCTCGACATCCCCTGGGAGCGCGGCATCACACTCTACTATATAGGGACGCTATACAAACGTCGTGCCTCAACCTTCGACAAAGACACGCCCAACCGACGTACTACCGATCTGGAACGTGCGCGGTACCACTTCGAGCAAGCCCTCGGCTTCTTCGAGTCCATAAATGCTATACCGAGCATGGAACGCGTGAGGTCGGAAATGAACTATGTAGGGGTCTAATTCATTACACCCTGTCAGCAATCGACCATGTTGGAGGATATTGGAATGTCTCAATAATCCTGTCAAGATGGTCGATAGCCGACAAGAGTGTAATGAATTAGACCCCTACAATAACAATGTCGGTGCTTATGAGGCAATGCCATTCAGTTCGGTCAGATCGTCCTCGGAAAGGGTCAGCGCAGCACCGGTAACGTTGTCGCGTAGATGTGCGACGGATGAGGTCCCTGGGATAAGCAGGATGTTCGGGGAGTGCTGTAACAACCATGCTAACGCGACGGCCATTGGTGTGGTGCTGAGACGCGTGGCAACTGCTGTCAGTGTGTCTGACTGTAGTGGAGAGAAGCCGCCGAGCGGGAAGTAGGGCACATAGGCAATGCCTTGTTCGGCGAGAGAGTCGATCAGGTCGTCGTCGTCCCGATGAGCGAGGTTGTAGAAGTTCTGCACGCACACAATCGGTGCGATGGACTGTGCTTCAGCGACCTGCTCGGCGTTGACAGTGCTGATACCAAGATGTTTGATCAATCCCTCCTGTTGCAGCTGAGCAAGTGCAGTGAACGGTTCGGCTATCGAGCCAGGAGTAGGGCTATCGAACCCTCCGACGCGCAGGTTAACAACATCGAGTGCGTCGAGGCCGAGGTTGGCTAGATTGTCGTGTACGGCTTGACGCAGTTGATTGGGAGCGAGTGCGTGAGGCCAGCCCCCCTCGGCGTCTCGCAACGATCCGACCTTGGTGACAATGTGCAACCCATCCGGGTAGGGATACAGGGCTTCCTTAATAATCTGGTTTGTGATGTGTGGGCCGTAGAAATCGCTGGTGTCAATGTGAGTGATACCTAGCTCTATCACCTCACGCAGTACAGCCACGGCAGCATTGCGGTCAGCTGGTGGGCCGAACACATTCGGACCTGCCAACTGCATCGCGCCGTACCCCATACGAGTGACTGTCAAATTTTCGGTCATTGTGAATGTTCCACCAGGAAGTACTTTCGCATCTGATTGCAATGACATAGTATTGAGTCCTCTTTCTGCTTTTAAGCTATTTACATCTAGCTCTTTCAAGAAACTGAGAGTTTCGCTCCCACCTTTTCTGTCTCTTGCTCCTGCTCGGTTTCAAGAGAGTGTAAACGGGCAATTTTTGTATCCAGGCGAGCCAGTGTTTGCTGGGTTTCCTGTAATTGTGCCACGACTCTCAAGCGGTGAGCCTCCAGAAGCTCACGTCTCTCAGTTGCAGTTGCTTTTCCCTCTCGTCTTATCTCCGCGAAGTGCTGCATTTCTCTAATAGGCATAGCACTTGCGCGTAAACATTTTAGGAGATCAATCCATTGAAGATCGCCCTCGTCGTAGCGCCTATGCCCATTAGACAAGCGATGAATAGAGGTCAGAAGACCTAAATGTTCGTAATAACGCAATGTATGGATACTAAGGCCAGTTCTTTGCGCGACTTGTTGGATAGTTAGACCGTCATCCATCAATTCCCTCCTAACTATTGGTTGTTAACAAAATCATACAACCTAGAGTGCGCTCTAGGTCAAGAGGGGTAGAGACAAAAACAGAAAATATGATGGTATAATGTTACAAGATCAGCCTCTATTGTAGGAACTGATCTTCTTCATACAATACAGCAGAAAAGAGACAAGTATGACAACGCAAATAAATGCAATTCAGGTTCATAACTATGGCAACCCCGACCAGCTCAAGTCCGAGCAGGTTGCACAGCCAGAGCCAAAAGAGGGCGAAGTACTGGTCCATGTACACGCGGCTGGCGTCAACCCTATGGATTGGAAGATTCGCTCCGGTGCGGTAAAAAACTTTATGCCACAGTCGTTTCCCTTCATTCCGGGGGCAGACTTTGCGGGCGTCATCGAGAGCGTTGGAGCTGATGTCACAGCGTTTCAAGTCGGGCAAGAGGTATTTGGCAGTACACAAGGCACTTACGCACAGTATACTCTCGCTCCTGTAAACAGGATAGCATTAAAACCGAAAACGTTGAGTTTTGATGAGGCCGCTACTATTCCAGTCGGGGCAACAACCGCATGGCAGGGTCTCTTCGATCATGGGAACCTTCAAAAAGGTCAGCGTGTCTTGATTCTGGGTGGCTCTGGTGGGGTCGGTCTCTTCGCCGTCCAGTTCGCGCGTTGGAAGGGCGCACAGGTCATCAGCACCACCTCGACACGTAATGTTGACTTTGTACGTTCACTTGGCGCGGAAACAGTCATCGACTACTCAAAGGTACAGGTTGAAGACGAAATACACGACGTAGACCTCGTACTCGACACCGTTGGTGGCGAGGCACTTGCAACCGTACTTCCTACACTCAAACGTGGTGGCACGCTGATTACTATCGCAGGTCAGCCTGACCAGGCAAAGGCCAGTCAAGCAGGTGTACAAACAGGTCGCTTCTCTGCCCAAATCTCTAGCGAGTTGCTTGCGAGATTCGCACAACTCATCAGCGAAGGGCACGTCAAAACTTTCGTTGGCGAAACGTTTCCCCTCGACGAAGCTGCACAAGCTCAGGACCTGAGTCAAAAAGGTCATGGACGTGGACGCATCATTCTGCGCGTCGCATAACAACATTTATTGGAGCATCCAGAAAATGACGAGGTAACGGTCGGGACCGATGATGCACATTAATAAAATAGGGTGATAATTAATCCCACGGACGCCCACAAGGGGCTACCCTAC
>CAXTWV010000175.1:8152-10338 GCA_964248005.1 uncultured Ktedonobacteraceae bacterium
ACGAGGCAACGGTAGGGACCGATTTCTCCCGTCCGCGGGGCGGTCAATTGCCAAGAGGACGCGATAAATCGGTCCCTACAATTAATGATTCATCTCCCACAATGACGGCGCGTGCCACAGTTGAGTAGAGTCCCACACATGACCCATGTCGGGTGGGGACACCAAGATATGAATTTGTGAGAGGTTAGCTTTGGCGGCTTGCAAATGAGTACGCATACTATTGAGAGCAAGCAAAGGAGTATTGTTGGTTTTACTAATGTGTGCCAGCCAGAGCCAACGTACACCATCGGGTCGCCATGTACGTAATACAGCGTCGGCTGCTTGCTCGTTAGAAAGGTGTCCTGTAGGGCTGAGGATGCGCTTTTTGAGATGTTGTGGATAGGGACCACGAATAAGACGGTCACGGTCATGATTGGATTCCAGGATAAGCAAATCGGCATGTTGCATCACGTTCAGCATCGTCGGTGTTACCTCACCGCTATCCGTTACAATACACACGCGACAACCACCCGCTTCAAGCAGATAACCACAAGGCGCAATCGCATCATGTGAGATAGGAAACGAGGTGATCTCAATATCGCCAACACTCCTCTTCGACCCAACGGGCAGTGCCAGCAGAGCTTCCTCGTTAGGTGCTGGTTGCTGTTCAGTCCCAATGAAAGATGCCATATTCATGGTGAGGTTGCCGGAGTCAGTTCGCCACATACCAGAACGTGAACTTTCTTGTACCGCGTTATAGGTTTGGGGGTCAGCGATCACAGGAATACCATAACGCTTCGTCAGAGTAGCTATGCCAATGGTGTGATCACTATGTTCATGAGTTAGTAGGACGCCTTGTAACTCAGAGGGCGAGACATTCAATTTTCGTAGGCGGTCGATGAGTACACGACCTGTTAAGCCTGCATCTACCAAAAGTTTTGTACGTCCCTGAGGACCAGCCTCGACGAATAGCGCGTTTCCGCTACTGCCACTGCCAAGAGATACTACTCGCATACTTATTGTGTTTCCCGTAATCGAAGTAACATTTGCGCATTCTTGCCTAACACTTTCTCTACCGTCTCCGCATCCATGCCAGCTTCCCGAATATGCGTAATGACGCGTTGTTGCGATAATAAACCATAATCGCTAGCAAACAAGATACGGTCGGTACTCACTAACTGAGCAGCGACTGGGAAAATAGTATTGCGATAGAGATAGGGTGTTGCAGCCGTATCATACCACACGTTGGCGGTGACACGTTGTATCTCTGGCATCAAGCTATAGAAAGGTAGGCCACCACCCCAATGTGCTGCGATAAAAAGCACATCAGGAAATGCTGTTAGAAAGGCTACAATGTCCGCTAGCGAAACATCTCCCTTGCCTGGATAGATGTGACCAACTGGCTCACTACAATGTGATAAAACTAACAAGTTGTGACAACGTACAACCTCTATCAGCGGCGTCAACAAGGAGATATCACTGAGTTTATAGCCCTGTCCATGTGGCATCAGTTCGCCTAAGCCAATCATACCAGCTTGTGCGCAACGTTCCAACTCATAGACCGCACGCTCTCCCACAGTTGGTTGTATGACTGCCATACCACGAAGGCGAGTCGGATAACGCTGTATTGCATCGAGAACATAATTATTTGTTTCTTCTATCAATCCAGCATCACGCCAGCCGAAGGAACATGTGAACGCTATATCAACACCCGACCGATCCATTTCCGCGATCAGGTCTTCCACTGTCGCCATAGACGCACGAGGATTACGATAGAGCGCATTAAACCACGCGTCACGTCCACAATAATGTTCACGATGCATGATAATATCAGGCGGAAATATGTGTGTATGAACGTCGATAATCATATTAATATTTCCTCATCAATGGGTCAATTGCCACAAGGACGTGATAAATCGGTTCCTACATGCGCAAACAGCAAAAAAGAGTTCGCATGATTATATTCTATGCGAACTCTTTTTGTCAGCGATATTACGTTTACTGAACTGAATACTGAAGAGAGACGGAAACCTCAATTTTGCCGAACGCCCTGTTCACTCTTCAATCATACCCTGTTACCAGGAGTCGAACCAGAGGGACACTCACGTTCTCGCGTCATCACCCGAAGATACATGCTCCTACACACTTCTATAAGAGAAAGAAGCCGTTCGGTCATTAGTACCGCTTCGCTACGTCTGTTACCAGAG
>CAXTWV010000176.1:0-10276 GCA_964248005.1 uncultured Ktedonobacteraceae bacterium
GAGTTGGACATGGAAAACATCCACCAGAATATCTGCACTCAGGAGATACGATGGTCGTAGAAATCGAGGGCCTCGGTCAGCTTAAAACGCCAATCATATAGGGATACCTGACACTTCTCATGTATATTTGTGCTGTTTGATATTCTTTAGTGTAAGCAAGAGGTACCCTATGTATTTGGAGAGAAGCAATAATGGCTGTTACCGTTAATTCGTTGGTGCAATCGGTTAGCAAGTCTTTTTCCGATTCCTTTGGCGATATCGTCTTTGGTATGGAGGATGGAACCGTTTCAATTTTTGGGCTTGTCTTTGGCGTGGCCGCTAGCTCCACTAGTAGTTCAGTCGTCCTGCTCGCTGGAGCGACTGGAGCTATTGCCGCCGCCGTTTCAATGATGGCTGGTACCTATCTGGATGTTTCCACTACTCGTGACCAAGCACAAGCACAAATCGCCCACGAGAAAGACGAAATCCAGCAGAAGCCAGAAGAGGAGGGGCAAGAGGTCAGCCAACGGCTCCGCGTCGCAGGTTTTACAGAACAAGATAGCACAACTGTTCTGGATATACTACGACGCACCCCTGGTGCGCTCTTGCGTTTCGAGACAGCGTTCGAGCTACAACAAGGAGGGAATGCGCAAAAGAATCCTTGGGTCCAAGCTCTATGGATGTTTATTGCTGATCTAATTGCCGCCTCTATTCCAGTTATTCCGTTTGCCCTTTTCCCGCTTGCCTCTGCTCGGATTATCTCGGTTATCGTCACAGCCATTCTACTCGTGCTTCTTGGCATTGGACGCGGAATCGTCGGGAAGCGGAATATACTGATCACCACTTTAGAGACCGTTGGCATCGCTACGGCAGCGGCCCTCGCAGGGTTTTTCATCGGTAGACTAGTTTCTGGTTAGATGCACTGAAATGAAGGATAGTAAATCAGGAGGCATATTATGAGTGATGGGCTTGTTATCCCACGTGGGCAAGGCAAAACTGTTGCAGCAGGCGGGGCGGAAATCACATTCAAAGTGACTGCTGAGCAGTCAGCAACCACCTCTAGTTTTGAGATAGTTGTCCATCCAGGATACGACGTGGGAGCGCACGTGCATGGGCATCAGGAGGAACTGTTCTATATTCTTGAGGGAGAACTTGATCTCTTTGCTTTTGAACCTCTGGTGAGGACCGAGGGGAATTGGCGGACATGGCAATCACGTACAGGTGCTCAAGTGTTTCACGGAGGCCCAGGAAGCATGATGTTTGTGCCGCCGGGTTGCCCTCATGCATTCGCGAATTTTGGACAGACATCTGCTCGGATGCTTTTCCAGGCAACCCCTGTAGGCCATGAGAAGTACTTCGAGGAACTTCTCACTATTCTGAGGAGCGGAGGACCACCTGATCCAGAAGTCATTGCCGCCTTGAGAAAACGTTATGACATTGAGCAACTGACACCCCTCGTTCCGGGACAAACTCCTCACTCGCATCATGAGTGAGAGAAACTGAAGCACTTAAAAGAGAGGTAGGAGCGAAAGACTGACGAATATTCAGTCTTTCGCTTTCTGCTATCGAACTTCCACTCCCGCTGCCCAAACACCGCGAATTGCACGGGTAGCAGCAATATCTTGGGTCGGGTCGCCCTCAATGAGCAGAAGGTCGGCCCGACGACCAGCCTCAATGACCCCTCGATCCGTGAACCCAAAGTACTCAGCAGGGACGACGGTTGCGGAACGCAAAGCTTCAACAGGTGTCAACCCGGCCTCAACCAGCAAACCTAATTCATCATGCAATGCTTCCCCGTGTTTAATCTGCGCGGGTGAAGCAGGAGCTTGATTCGCGTCCGTCCCAGCCAGGATGGTAACGCCTGCCCGATGAAAAGCCGATACTGTTGAGCGAGCATGGGCATAATCTGCACCAGCACCATGTGTCGGCAGGCGTCCTGCGATGCCTGCCACAGTACGCATCATGATTAACGTCGGCACCGACACAATGCCTCGCATCGCAAGAGAGCGTGCCAGAGTGTCATCAACACCAGCATCGAGGGGGGCGTGGGTGAGAATGTCTACTCCCGCCTCAGCAGCATTCTTAAACGCGGCTATGGAAGTGACATGCGCGATAGCTTTCAGACCCGCTTGATGAGCCGCCTCGACGAGTGCGGCGATGGTGGCAACATCAAAGGCAGCGGCTCCCATTCTGGCCGGGTCCTCAACGATCACTTTGATGTAGTCAGCACCTTCCGCAACGCGATCAGCCACAAAGCGACTCGCATCAGCAGGGCCAGTCACAGCACTTGAAGCAGGCATGCCCATTCGAGTTGTCTGTATGCCCCCAGGAGCACTGGCGGGGTTTCCTACGCCTCGGATATCAGCCAACCCTTGTCGATGACGTAGCGAGTTGGTCAATGCCATCGATTGCGACCCCATGTCGAGCATGGTCGTACTGCCCCAGTGCGTCCCTTGCTCTAACTCAGCGAGTTTCGCAAGATGTACATGGGAGTCAATAAAGCCAGGGAGAAGTGTGCCATGTTGACCATCAATAGCATTATCAGCCGTCGTTGCATCAGAGATAACCCCATTCTCAATGACCACCGTGCGTTCCTCGGTCAATGCGTTGCCGTCGAACACCTTAACATGTGTTATTGCAATTGCTTCAGACATCTGTAAGATTCCTCCTTCTTACCTCAAGCAGCCTTTTCCTATACCATTTGGGTAATCATGCTTGTCTCAATGGCGTCGTCTCGTTCACATACTCTATTCTTTCTTAACAGTGTATAGTATGCATTGTGCATACTATACACTGTTCTAAGCTACTTTGTCTAATACAGTTATCAATGAGGTTGCAACGTCATCTACCTTCTCCTGTTTTCAAAACCGCGTCTAAGCACCTTCTGACATTGCTTATCCTAACACAGAAAGCCAAACCTGTGACAGAACGTAAAGACCACTCGTTAGAACGTGAAATACCTACAACAGCAAGATGCTGTGCTTATAGATAGAAAAGAGAAGCTTGATGGCATCTACGAAACCTCATCCCGTGCTTTACGAACTAGGAAATGACGAACAAAAAACATTTACCAATGAAATACCTCAGCTCATAAAACAACCTCATACTCGTGACATTGTATTGCTCTTTATTACAACGCGTGTTGCCCTTATTGTGATAACCTATTTTGGATATGTTCTCCTCACAGCTTCGCAATATTCAAATGCACCAGTAAATACGGTTGTGTTCTTTAACACATGGAATCGTTGGGATGCCGTGAACTACATACGTATTGCACAACACGGCTATCAAACACAGGCTGATCTCGCGTTTTTCCCACTCTTTCCTTTGCTCATAGCATGCATTAGCCACGTTCTGGGTAGTTGGAGTTATCTTTTAGTAGGCACAGTACTAAGTAATGGTGCGTTGTTAGTCGCGTTATTTCTCCTGTATCAGCTCGTGCTGGAAACCATTGGAAAGCAGGTAGCACGCAGAACCATTCTTTATCTTTGTATCTTCCCGACAGCATTCTTCTTTTTTGCAGCCTACAACGAGTCGCTTTTTCTCGTATTCGTCTTGGGGGCATTCCTGGCGATGAGACGACAACGTTGGTGGCTAGCAGGTATCCTCGGCTTCTTTGCGGCGTTGACCCGCTCTGCTGGTATTCTGCTTGTCTTGCCTTTCCTTTACGAAGTATGGCAAGCACGAGAGCGCATACGAGCGACAGCGCTGTCACTGGTTGTGAAGGCATTTCCGGTTATTCTCATTCCGATAGGAACACTTGTATACAGCCTCTATTGCTTGCTCACTGTAAGAAATCCATTAGCCTTTGTGACAGTGCAAGATGATTACGGTCGTCATCTCGCATGGCCCTGGCAAGGACTTTGGCAGGGTGTGACTGCTCTCTTATTCGCACAACCGTTTGGTTCAGCAAATCAAGCACACCTCCTGCTTGACGTGAGTGCAACACTTGGCTTTCTGCTTCTTGCGGTTCTAGGATGGAAAAAACTGCCTGTGAGTTACAGTCTTTGGACAGGCATACTTCTGCTGTATATCCTCCTGGACCCTGCTTTGGACAAACCAGATATTCTGCTTTCTAACCAGCGTTTCGTCCTAGAAATGTTTCCGGGTTTTATTACGCTAGCACTACTCGGCGTGCGGTATCCGCGCGTGCATCAGGCACTACTAATTATCTTTCCTCCATTGCTAGCAACGTTAAGCATCCTTTTCGTGATGAATCGTTGGCTTGTATGAGGTAGCTCTTTTTGCTTGAATGGGGTATTCATACGTTTAACGTTCTGATAAAATAGACGCACGTATAGCAAGCGAAAAGAGGAAATGTGTATGTGGACCGAAAGTAGGCCAATGCGAGAAAGTATTCTTGCGGCAGCAGTGCAGTTATTTGCAGAGTATGGTTATCATGCCGCACCATTGCGTGATATCGCACGCATTGCGGGCATCCAGGCAGCGAGTATTTATCACCACTATCCTAATAAGCAATCATTGCTCGTTGAGATTATGGAAGTCTATATGAAACGCTTGAACACGCAATTGGAGCATATTATTCAGGAGTATCAAGACCCACTACGCTGTTTGCAAGAAGCTATTGCCAGTCATATTCATTTGCACACCACTCATAAGGCAGAATTTTTCATTATCGATACAGAAATTCGTGCCCTCGAAGGCGAAAATCGTATCCATATTCTTTCATTGCGCGATACCTACGAAACACTATTGCAAGATATTTTGAACAATGGAATGTCACAGGGGGTATTTCGGCAAAGCGATAGTAAAGTCGCTTCATATGCTATCATAGCAATGTGTACAGAGGTCGCGACATGGTTTCGTCCTGATGGCAGGCTCACGACGCAACAGGTTATCACATTGTACCGCCAACTCATTACTCAAGGCTTACTTACATCTGAGTATAGTCAAGGAGCGCATTCAGAGTGAACATCACGAATAAAGAACGCGTCTTACTGTTCGCGTGCGTGCTTGTCCTTGTTCTCTTCTTTGGCGGTTTAGTTTTATTTTTTCGCCAACAGGGGGAAATAAAAACGCTATCAACACCGAGCAGAAGAACATTTGGTGCTTTGCGTCCTGTGCCAAGCCCAACAGTGCCAGCACTTTTTTCCGATAACTTTTCTGATAACAGTCAGAACTGGGATGTTGGAAACGAGTCGAAGTATGGAAGCATCATTAATAATGGGACACTTACGATGATGGAAGCAAACCATAAGCCATTTCGAGAGCCTCTTCCATCGAATGTTGTTTATAATGATGTCGCGGTTGCCGTCACCGTTACTCTCTTAGAGGGTGATCAAAACGATAGCGTTGGCCTCTATTTCCGCGCAAATGGAAGTACAGGACAGGGATACTATATTGATATTTATGGAAATGATACTTACGATATCGAAAAGATTACTGTTGATGCAACACAGAAAGTTCACGCGACCTATCTTGCTGAACCACAGCATTCCTCTGCGCTTCACTCCGAAGGTCAGAAAAACAATGTGATGGTGATTATGAAAGGAGAAAATATCGTCTTACTTATCAATGATACTGTTGTAAAATCAGTACACGATGGCGCATTTCCCAGCGGTAGAATTATGCTCTTCGTTGAAAACGGATATTCATCAAATGGCGTAACTGCCTCGTTCGATACAGTAGCGGTCTACACCGCTCCTAGTCGTCTGCCAAGTTTATGAAACGTAGAGAAAACACAAAACGTGTACGACGCGTCCTTTTCTATAGTATTGCCCTGCTTGTCATTATTTTAGGGGGAATTTTTCTCACATTGAGGTTTGCCAACAAGAAAGCACACACGTCATCATCTCAACAAAAGACGAGTACTCCTATACCATCCCCCACCGTTCAAGGTACGGTGCTACCTCTCTTCACAGACGACTTTGTAGATAACAGCAAAGGGTGGTCTGTCGCGAACGTATCAGGTTATACACGTATGCTTCAAGATGGTGCTCTAACGCTTTCCGATACTACGCATACGGTCCTTGTTGAAAGCATTCCAACACGTACAACGTTTACTGATTTCTCTCTCACCACTGCCTTCACCTTTACACAAGGAGATGAAAACGATAGTACAGGATTGTATTTGCGCGGTGATAGTAACCTTGATCATGATTACCGCATCGATATCTTTGGCAACAACACCTACGCAATTAGCAAAGAAGCATTAGATGCAAGTAACACCTTGGAGCAAACATATTTTGCGCCGCCCTCACACACACCATTTCTCAAACCAATAGGGCAAAAAAACGTCCTTGCGGTTTCCATGCTAGGGCCAACAATGGTTGTACAAATCAACGGGAAAACGGTTCACGCACTGACAGATAAGGACTATACACATGGTCAGATCGCTCTTTTTGTCTCGAATGGACAAACATCTAGCGGCATCACTGCAAAATTTCATAATCTTATCATTTATTCCCTTCTCAATAAATCGCCACACTAACACAGTCCCTATTTCATTCCCTTTTCATCTTTTCATGACATCCTTAATACAGGCAAATATATTTGTGAAAGCTTCTCCAATGCTTTGCAATTGAGATAGATACAAGGAAAGCTTTACAATTTTTTTGGAATTTCCACCTCTTTTTTTGACATCTTTGCGATATCATAGAGTCAGTGAGAGGAAGCAACGAAGTTGTATTTCTTAGAGCTACATATTATAAGGCGTATTATGAACAGAAGTAGTCCGAAAGAGTAAAAGATAAGCGATGAAGAAGTTTATTGTTGCGATCTCCATTATAGGTGCCTTTATTCTTTATAGTTTTGTGTACCATTCAAATACGGTTGCACTCGTGCCCACCACAAACCCGACGAAATCGAATAGCTCTACGAGTACTCCTGTTGCAGGCGCGACACCTACAACAGTAGGAGCGGCACCCACAACAAGCACAACGTCCGGTGCCCTCTATAAAAACGGTTCTTATACGGGTAGTGTGGCAGATGCGCAGTGGGGTAATATACAGGTCAAAGCCATTATTCAGAATGGCAAAATAACGGATGTACAATTTTTGCAGTATCCTAATGACCGAAACCGCTCGATAGAGATTAATAATTACGCCGACCCTCAGCTTACCAGCGAGGCCATTCAAGCCCAAAGTGCGCAGGTGGATGTTATAAGCGGAGCCACTGATTCAAGTGATGCATTCATACAATCGCTTACAGATGCTCTTTCACAAGCAAAAGCATAATCATGAAACAAACACGTCTACTAATGGGTATGCCTATCACACTTGAGGTAGAAGACGCAAAGGTCACACACAACAATCTGGACAAGGTGTTTGCCTACTTTGAATCCGTAGATGAAACCTTTAGCACCTATAAAGCTACGAGTGAGATATCAAAAATAAATACAGGTGAGCTTTCCATAGAACAAGCGAGCGAAGATGTGCAGACTATCCTGGCATTAAGCGAACAGACAAAAGCTGCCACTCATGGATATTTCGATATTCACCGTGATGGTATCTGTGATCCTTCAGGGATCGTGAAAGGATGGGCTATCTCTCATGCCACAAACTTGCTAAAAGTACAAGGGTTCCGTAATTTCTATGTCGATGCGGGAGGAGATGTGCAGGTAGTTGGGAACAAAAGTGGCAAGCCGTGGCGCGTAGGCATCCGCAATCCGTTCAATCGCAACGAATATGTGAAGGTGCTTACATTGACTGATAGAGGCATTGCGACCTCTGGCACAGCCATTCGTGGACAACATATCTACAATCCATACCAACGCGATATACCACTTGTGGAGGTTGCCAGTATCACAGTTATTGGCCCCGACATTTACGATGCTGACCGCTTTGCAACGGCGGCTTTCGCGATGGGCAGGCAAGGAATACAATTTATTGAGACATTGGCAGGCTTTGAAGGTTATATGATCGACACGTCCGCAAGAGCAACGTTTACGAGTGGATTTGAAAGGTACGTACTTTCCCTATGAAAGCATCTATAGACTATATGTTAGATCGCATAACGATGTATCGGCTGGTACTCTATGTACTCATAAGCTTCATTGCTGTGGCAGCTGTTCTCGCATACTTTAAGCTACTTCCTTTTTCTCCATTTTGGTTGCTTGGTTCATCTCTTTTCCTGGTCATTATGTGTTGGGCCACAAATACTGCATTTGCCTACACCTTTAAGGTTCCAACGAACATTGAGTCAGGCCCGATCACAGCACTCATTCTGGCACTTATCATCAGTCCAGCACAATCACTCACGACGTTTTCGTTTCTCGGCTGGGCTGCGATACTGGCGATGGCCTCAAAATATATTCTCGCACTCAACAAAAAACATCTCTTTAATCCTGCCGCTATTGCGGTTGTTATTACTCTATTCGCGGTGGGTGATTCTGCAAGTTGGTGGGTAGGAACCGCAAGTATGTTGCCAATCGTGCTTATTGGAGGCTTCCTGGTCGCCCGAAAAATACGCCAAGTGGATATGGTATGGTTTTTTTGTGCGACCGTGTTTGGAAGTGTATGCGTACTTGCGGTTGCGCAGAGTCAATCTCTCATTACAGAATTGAAAGCATTGTTCATCCAATCACCGCTCTTTTTCTTTGCCTTTATTATGCTAACCGAACCTCTTACTGCTCCACCAACAAAACTTTTGAGGAGATTCTATGCCATACTAACGGGCATTTTGTTCTTGCCTCAATTGCATGTTGGATCGCTCTATTCCACACCAGAAATAGCGTTGGTAGTGGGAAACATTTTCTCCTATATTGTGAGTCCCAAGCAGAAAGTTATTCTCAGGTTGAGGAAAAAAGTCAAAATGTCGCCCTACATTCTTGATTTTATCTTCAAACCCTCACAAAAACTGGCTTTTCGCCCCGGACAATATATGGAATTTACGCTCGCCCATGCCCATCCAGATAGCCGTGGTAATCGTCGTTACTTCACACTTGCCTCATCGCCAACCGAGAATGATGTTCATGTGGGAGTACGATTTTACGAAGAAGGAAGCAGCTTTAAGCACGCTCTCTATAGGGTGGACAACACCACTGATGTGATTGCAGCTCAGATTGCGGGCGATTTTACACTGCCATCGGACCCTGATGAAAAACTCGTCTTTATCGCTGGTGGTATAGGCATTACACCCTTTAGAAGCATGTTGAAATACCTCCTGGACACGCAACAGAGGCGGAATATTGTGCTTTTCTATGCAAACAGAACTGCCGACGAAATTGTCTATAACGACGTTTTGAATGCTGCCTACACAAAATTGGGCGTCAAGATATTCTATACACTCACAGATATAGCTGCTCTGCCGCGCAACTGGTCAGGTTTCGTGGGTCGGCTCGATGAGCGGATGATTATGCACGCAGTTCCAGATTATAAAGAGCGAACCTACTATCTCTCTGGACCACCTAGTATGGTCAATGCCTATGAAAAAGTGCTCATGGACATGGGCGTGTTGAACGACCAGATTAAAAAAGACTTTTTCCCTGGACTCGTTTAGAAGACAATAATCATCTTCTCGCCTGCCATTCGTGGTCCAGAATAGCATATTGGAGGGTATCCCACCAACGGTTCTTCATCCATTCGTTTTCACGCAGGTGTCCTTCACGACGCATGCCGATTTTTTCCAGGACATGCGCGGATGCAGTATTCTCGGAAATGCAGTGTGCCCAAATGCGGTGAAGATGTAAGTCCTTAAAGCCGAGTGCGAGGAGTGCGGTAGCGGCCTCGGTCGCATATCCGTTGCCCCAATAGCGATTATCTAACTCATAGCCAAGATCGGCTTCCCACGCATTTGCAAACTTCATACGGATACCGCAATTACCGATTAACTGTCCATCGGAGCGCAAGGTGATTGCAAACTGAAACCGTCGGCGCGGCTGCTCTCTACTCCACAAGATAAACCTATTGACAAACCCTCGTACATCCTCTGGTGTGCGGTATGACCACGGATTATAACGTAAGTAGAGAGGGTCACGCTGATAGTTGAGTACCGTCTGCCAATCGTTTTCTTCAAATTCACGCAATATAAGACGCTTCGTCGTAAGTTGCATACGTTATCTCTTCTCTAGTAGCTTCTCATCCATTGGTATATATAGTGATGCACATGTTGCAACTAGTGTACTACACAATGCGGTGTAGAGGCCATATAAGTACTTCCTGCTTTTGCGAGTAATGCAGCAACGGTGTCGTGTCAGGAAGCTGTATTCCATGTGAAAGAGCCATTCTATCCTGCTCCACCTCAAGTTCTGCTGGTTGAAGAGGCCATTGTGCATGATGTATTTCGCCGCGATAGAGATGACTGCGGAATGTTGTGTAGAGGCTGTACCGTTCTGTCA
>CAXTWV010000177.1:0-7165 GCA_964248005.1 uncultured Ktedonobacteraceae bacterium
TTTTGCTTTTTTTCGGCACCTATTTATCACGCCTTTGGGGGCAATCGAGAGGCCAAAAGGACGTTATAAATCGGTCCCTACAGATTACCTAAGCACTGCATTGTACGTATCGTGCAACGCACGCACGATGTTTTCTTGCAGTGTGTTTGCTTCAGCATCTGTGAGTGTACGGTCAGGGGATTGATACACCAACGAATACGTTAGGTTCTTCTTGCCTGCTGGAATAGGCTCACCCGTGTAGACATCGAAGAGCGTTACAGAGCGCAACAATACACCACCATGAGCGACAATGACATCGCGAACCTCTTGTGCTGATAGTTGCTGATCGACTACAATCGCTAGATCGCGTGTGAGTTCCTGGTGACGCGAGATGGTCTCGTAGGTCAAGCGTGCTGGCACAGCAGTATACAGCAGTTCCAGGTCTAGTTCACACAGATACGCGCGATATGGCAAATCATAGCGTTGTTGCACCAACGGATGCACCTCGCCCAGGACGCCAAGAGGACTGAATACCTCCTCGCCAGTAGCAGAGAGGCGTGGAACCTCTACGAGCGCACAGCGTCCAGGATGGAATGTTGGATGTTGTGTCGGCGTGAAACGATACTGCGCGATGTGCAAGCCATCCAACAACGTCTCGACAACACCTTTGAGATCATAGAAATCGGCAGGACGACCCAGTTCCGCTACCCATGAAATCTCGGCTGGTCCGCATAATGCGATTCCTACACTGCGTCGCTCGTCTGGCTGTTTGTGTATGTCGTCGGCTGGCAAGTAGCGTCGCCCAATCTCAAAGAAACGTAAGCCCGATGTGTTGCGTTTGCTATTCTCTTGTACTGTTTCCAGCAGACCACTTAGCAGTGTTAAACGCATCGCCTCAAGGTCACTCGTCAATGGATTCATAAGCACCACAGCTGGAACACTCTGGGCTTCAAATGGAATGATGGACTTCCCGTTTGACGTTTGCGCTGAGACAGCATGTTCTTGTTTTCCATTGGTCGGAGCTGTACCCGCGCCTAAGAGAAAACGCGATGAGAGTGCATCTGCCTGTGCTAAGATGTTAAGCATACGCGCCCTACTGGTCATGGCATAGGTGATGATTTCATTGAGTCCTGCTCCCACTAAGTGTGTGCGTATCTCTTGTTCACGATCAAACCAAGACTGCGCCAATGGTTCTGGCAATGGGCCGGTGGGAATAGTGCTTGGCAAGGTGTCATAGCCAATGACACGTAGCACCTCTTCTACCAGATCGGCTCCCTCTTCGATATCGCCACGATACGTTGGCACGGTGACAAGCATTTTCTCACCTAGTTCGTCGGGATCAGCCTCCACCTCAAAATGCAGAGCTTGTAGCGCATCTATGGCCTCACTCTGCGTGACTTTCATGCCTGTCAGCCATTCGACCTCGTGTACCGAGAAGGCGATAGTGCGTGGCTTTACAGGAGCAGGATAGACATCAATAATGCCTGGATTAACGGTCGCACCGACCAATTCTACCATCAACTGCGCCGCACGGTTCGCGCCTACGATAGTCAGTTCCGGGTCTAGTCCCTTCTCAAAACGACTTGAGGCGTCGGAACGCAACCCAAGTGTCGTAGAGGTGCGACGGATGCTGGTAGCATTAAAATTCGCTGCCTCTAGCAAGACGGTCGTCGTCTTGTCGTTGATCTCACTAATCGCACCGCCCATGACGCCTGCGATGGCGGTCGGTCCCTCTGGATCGGTAATCAGCAACATGTCGGGTGTGAGTTTGCGCTTGACATCATCGAGTGTCGTCAGCATCTCGCCCTCATGAGCACGGCGTACAATAATGGAATGCTGACGGACAAGCTCGTAGTCGAAGCCGTGCAAAGGTTGTCCAAATTCCAACATGACATAGTTTGTAATATCGACAACATTGCTGATTGGGCGCATCCCTGCGGCAAGCAAGCGACGACCCATCCAACTCGGTGAAGGGCCAAGCTGAATGTTGCTGATAATGCGTGCGGCATAGCGTGGGCAGAGGTCCGGTGCTTCTATGGTCACTTGAGCCATCTCTGAGGCGGGTGTTCCTTGCTCTTGAATGGCTGGCTGCGGAATACGCAATTCCTGCTTCGTCAATGCCGCAACTTCCCGTGCGATACCTATGATAGATGATAGGTCGCCTCGATGGGCCTTGATTGAGAAATCGAGTACCACCTCGCCCAGGATATCAACGAGGGATACACCAAGTGGCGTGTCCGCATCAAGGATATAGATGCCCGCATGGTCATTGCCCATACCAAGCTCACGAGGCGAACACAACATGCCCTGTGAGACATAACCCATTTTTTTGCTTTCGCCAATGGTGATATCGCCCACCTGCGCTCCAACGAGGGCTAGCGGGACTTTATCGCCAAGCTTGATATTGGGCGCACCACAGACAACACCAAGTTCACCATGTCCTGTATTGACATGTGTATAGTTCAGGTGGTCCGATTTCTCCACTTTTTCCAGATACGTAATTTGGGCGGTGATAATCTTATCGCCCCAACTGGCACCAATATAGTCGATAGTTTCGACCTCTAGCCCCGCCATCGTCAGGATGTGCGCCAGTTCCTCTGGTGACATTTTTATGTCAACATACTCTTTGAGCCAACTCAATGGCACTCGCATAGAAAAATCTCCTTAAAGAATACGGATACGTCGGTCCCTACGGGCGTTCCATATTTTTATTACATTTCATAGTCGTTAGAATTGGCGCAGGAAGCGCAGGTCATTGCCAGAGAAGAGACGTATTTCGTTGACGCCGTATTTCAACATGGCGATACGTTCAACGCCCATACCGAAGGCGAAACCACGATATTTCGCGGGATCATAGCCAACCTGTCGCAGGACGCGTGGGTCAACCATGCCTGAGCCGAGAATCTCTAGCCAGCCCGTATATTTGCAGGTGCGGCAACCCTTGCCTTCGCAGAATGGGCAGTCGATATCAACCTCAGCACTTGGCTCGGTGAATGGGAAGTAGCTACCACGGAAGCGGACCCGTCGTTTCTCGCCGAACATTTCACGCGCGAAGCGTTCAAGGCATCCCTTCAGGTCAGACATTGTGCAATGTTCATCGACAAGTAGACCCTCGATTTGATGAAACATGGCTTCATGTGAGGCATCAACCGCTTCATAGCGGAAGACCTTGCCAGGGACAACCACACGCACAGGTGGGCGCATCTGTTCCATTGTGCGAATCTGCATGGGTGAGGTCTGTGTTCTTAATAATATTTCGCCTGGCACGACCCAAAAGGTATCTTGCATATCGCGTGCAGGATGGTCTGCGGGCAAGTTGAGGGCCTGGAAGTTATAGTAGTCGGTCTCGACCTCTGGCCCTTGCACAATCTGGAAGCCCATGTTAGCGAAGATGCTCGTGACATCCTCTATGACCTGTGATAGTGGATGAACATGTCCTACAGGAAGTGTGCGTCCTGGCAGTGTTACGTCGATGCGCTCCTGCTCTAACGCTTGCGTCAGTTCGCGTTGACGCAATAGTTCGCGTTTGGCGACGAGTTGCTGGTCGAGTTCGGCTTTGACCGCGTTAATCTTTTGCCCTACGACGGGACGTTCTTCCTTTGAGAGTTTCGGCATTACGGCAGAGAGATTCTTGAGTTCGCCTTTGTTGCGTCCAAGATAGCGCGTGTCCCACTCGTCAAGTGCTGCCGATGTATTCATTGTCTCTAGTTCCGCGAGTGCGCGAGTGCGCAACTCGTCGAGTTGTCCTAGTAAGACATCAAGTTGTCCTAGCATATACATTCTCCAAAAAATCAAAAACCGACGCGTCGTCACAGGGACGAAGGTCGGTGAAAAACTCCGTGGTACCACCCATCTTGAATATGTTGTACTCAATCTATAGTGCTATACAAGCATATTCCACTTGGTCTGTCCTATAACGGGGAACACCGGAACCGTCTACATCTTGTTTCAACGGTTCGCTCTGGGATGAACTTCGGCGTAGGCTTCCGCAAAGAGGCTTACAGTCGATGGCCTCTTCTCCCTGTCCGGTCTTCCTCCGCGTACTCTTCCCATCATCGCTTGGTATCTTATTATGTTTTTGCTACAGTAAAGTATACCAGAGTCTCGTCATAATGTCTATGCGGATTTTGCCTGTGAAAATTCATAGAGTGGAACTGTTCGTATGGGTGGTTGAGCGGTTCGTCTCAATAGTTCAATCTGCTCTACCGTATCTGGCGTGAACAACACATCTCCACAGATTGTGCCAACTTCTGCGGGAACATGATCAATGACAATAATACGATTCCCCTGGTGTACCGTGTGGACCACCTCGCGCTGTTCATATTCTCCAATACAATCACCATTACTGCATCTCATACATTGCTCCTCTTAATTAAATCTTTCTGTGTCTCTGCTCTCCATTAGTGTGAGTTGATAAAGTAGTGTGGATACGTCAATTGTAGGGGCTTTAATTCATTACGCCCTCGCCCCGATTGTTTATTGCGTCGAGGGCGTAATGAATTAAAGCCCCTACATTCTAATTATTTTGTTATATCACATGAATGGGGCTAACAGTTTTTAGTGCCGTCTACTTGTGATGATTGCTTTGACCATACTTATGGTCAATGTTCTTTCCCTCTACCCACTAGAACAAAAGTCTGCTATCATGTGAGTATGAGTAAGCACGTCTCGTTTCAGGGTGGCACACTTGTGCTGTATGACGTGGATGCACGTCCGCCCGCGCCGTTCAAGCTTGTCAAGGAGCGTTGGCGGTGTGAGGGCTACCATTATGGTGCGCTTCAATCGTATTTACAGGAAGAGGCTATCCAGGATGGTGTGCCACGTTGGAAACCGCTGAACCTGATACTGCAAGATACCCGCGAGGCTCACGATTATCAAACAGAAGCGTTGATGGCATGGGATGAGGCGGGACAATGCGGGAGTATTGTGCTGCCGACAGGGGCGGGTAAAACGTTTGTCGCGATTCAAGCCATACAGCGTGTCAATCGTTCTACAGTCGTGGTCGCGCCAACAATAGACCTATTGCATCAGTGGTATGCACGTCTCGCTAATGCCTTTGCATGTGAGGTCGGTGTGTACTATGGTGGCGAGAAAAATGTGTTGCCATTGACCGTGACCACGTATCATTCAGCAGGCGACTTGATGGCTGAGTACGGGAATGCCTTCAAACTGATTATCTTCGATGAGGTGCATCATCTGCCCGCACCGAATTGGGGTGAGGCCGCGTTAATGGCTCCTGCTCCCCTTCGCCTTGGACTGACCGCGACCTATCCAGAGGCACATGAGCAAACAAATGGGCGGTGGCGTGTCGATGCGCTGATTGGTCCGATTGTGTATACAAAACGCATTGAAGACCTTGTTGGGCAGCAACTGGCAAACTACCGGACGGAGCGTATACGCGTCGATCTGTCGGCGGAGGAGCGTACACGTTATGATGCCGATCATGCTATCTATATTGAGTTTGTACGGTCACGACAATTACAACGTCGCTATGGTCCAGGTTGGTTAATGGAATTGATGCGTCTCTCCGCGCTTGAGCCAGAGGCACGCCGCGCCTTTCTCGCACGGCAACGCTTGCTCCGATTACTTGCGGGATGTGAGGGCAAATTTGCAGCACTCGACGCGCTCTTGCGCGAGTATATGCATGAACACATTTTGATCTTCACAGAGCATAATGCTGTGGTCTATGATGTCGCCGCACGCTATCTCATTCCAGCGATCACGCATGAGACACACGCGGCAGAACGCAAAGCGATTGTGGAGGGTTTTCAAAATGGTACTTATCGCGCACTCGTGACCTCAAGAGTTTTGAATGAAGGCATCGATGTACCAGAGGCAAAAATAGCGATTGTGCTGGGTGGTACGGCTGGTGCGCGTGAGTATATTCAGCGTCTCGGACGTGTTCTGCGCAAAGTTGAGAATAAAGAGGCCGTTCTTTTTGAGGTCATCGCACGCAAAACGCTCGACGAAGGCAAGTCACAGCGTCGTCGTAGACCGAGAAAGATTGATTGATATTGGCAATGCGCTCAAAAGTGTTGAGGCATTCCTTTCAGTGCATGTTTTCGGCTGAACGAGGTGATACACGACACTTCTCACAGCGTCCGAAAAGTGTGAGTGCATGGCCTTCAATGGCAAAATTCGTCTGCTCTCCAATAGCAGCTAGTTGCTCTTGTGGGAGGCAGATATTTATCTCCATGACACGATGACACTGCGTACAGGTCAGGTGATGATGATGCGCACTCCCACAGACACGATAATGATGTGTTCCATCGGCAAACTCGATACGGTTGAGTACTCCCATCTCAACCAGCTTCTCCACGGCGCGAAAGACGGTTGCGCGTCCTATTTTTGGCTCAACCTGACGTAACTCCTGCCAGAGATCATCTGTGGTAAAATCTTCTCCCTTGTCAGCAAGCTCTATCAGTCGCTCAGCAATCAGTCTGCGCGGTCGCGTATTGCGTTGACTTACCTCGTCAAATGCCGCATAAATTTTCTCTGCAATCATTGTTTCACATCCTTTTTCCTATATTCATTATAATAAAGCATAACCATATATTCTATCACGCTCGCTTCATCTTGCTATGCCTTTCTTTCCTTCTTAGCGTTTTGAACCCTCAATGCGAGCAAGCCCTTGCCCCTCGACAATACTCTGCTGTTCTTGCTCAGACAATGACGATGCCGAAGATATTTGCTGTTCAGCTTCAATGGATTGTTGCTTACGACGTTCGTTCCATAATGGAGACAACAGGCGTATTGGTAAGTAGACCCCGAATGAGAGCGTCGAGATGAAGAAACTTGGGGGCCATGTTGCCGAGGCTACATTGATGGCGAGAAAGATACCGAGCCAGACATAGACAACGCCCAGCACCATTGCCAGCCCAATGACCAGGATAGGTTTTTTGACGAGACGCATAGCAGTTGCCGCTGGCCCAACGAGCAAGGTAAACACAAGCAGGATGCCAACAACTTGCACGGACATAGAGACCGCGATGGCGACTAGAACAAGGAAACCGACCGCAAGTGAACGCACTGGAACACCGCGTGCCTCAGCAACTTCGGGATCGAATGAACTAAATAGGAGTGGTCGAAAGAGAGCCAATAGGACAACAACGGTTATCGCCCCAAAGATAGCTGTTACCAGCACATCCGTTTGGCTAATGCCCAGGATATCGCCAAAAAGGATTGC
>CAXTWV010000177.1:7265-10209 GCA_964248005.1 uncultured Ktedonobacteraceae bacterium
GTTCCTGTGAGTAAGGCGTTTTGGATAAATGAGAGTGAAAACAGGTCAAACATAGTTATTATCCTTGAAGGAGAAGATGAGGAATGTACATCTCATCTTGCTCTCTGTTACGTTTCTGCTCCGACGACGAAGAGGCGATTGAGTGCTTGTACAACCTCGACAGGAGAGCCATACAACTCAGACAAACGTTGGCTCGTCACCACTTCGTCTGGCGTGCCAAGCGCACTCTTCCCATTCGCCATATAGAGAACACGATCCACCACAGGGAGAAGTGGGTTGATATCATGAGTCACGAGCATAACCCCGACATTGCGACTCCGACACACCTGTGTGATTAACGCGACAATCTCTCCTTCACGGCTGATATCAAGGTTCGCTAGTGGCTCATCGAGTAACAGCAGCCGTGGATTAGTAAGTAGGGCTTGCGCGATTAAAAGGCGTTGTTGTTCACCCCCTGAAAGCTGTCCTACGGGCGCGTTGGCAAGATCGAGCGCATCCACCTCACGCAACACTTCATCAATGAGAGCCTTGCGCTTAGGATTGGGTAAACCTGTCCCCCAATGGTTTCCGTCAAGGCCGAAGCCTACAACATCACGCGCACGTAACGCGAGGTCGGCTTCCAACACGCGATGTTGAGGGGCATAGCCAATGTCTTTATTGCCACGACGTGCAGGACGACCTAATACGCGTACCGTTCCCTCACTGGGTTTGATGAGGCCGAGCAAAGTCTTGAGCAAAGTTGATTTGCCAGCTCCGTTCGGCCCAAGCATAACGATGAACTCTCCCTCGTTCACCGTCATGCTGATGTCCTCTAAAATGGTGCGTCCACCGAGGCGGATACGCACATGCTCTAACTCGACGACTGATACTGCTGTCACGCGCACTCCCTCTTTATTTCCCCTGTTGCAACGCTGCTGCTAAGACATCCAACTGATCGCCCATCCACGTCTGGTACGTTTTACCAGGAGGCATTGTCTCAGAAACAGGCACGACAGGAATGTTCTGCTTCTTGGCCTCATTCTGCACGTTCGTCGTGATGGGCGTCACCGTCTGTACATTATAAATCAGAATTTTGGCTTGCCTGTTGTTGATCGAGTTGTTGATGGAGGTAACAGTATTGGCTGGCGGGTCCGTTCCCTCGGCATTTGCCTTCATGAACTCGAAAGGTGTCAAGACGTTGAGTCCTTCGGGCATCGTTTGGTAGAGGTAAATGGTTTCCGTCAACGCTATCGGTGTCCCCTTATATTTTGTGTGAATAGCATCTATTTTCCGCTGCAACGGCATAAGCGACTGCTTGAACGCTGCCAGATTGCTCTCGAAGGTTGATGCATCAGCACTATCCAGCTTTTTCAAGGCGTCCGTAATTCCTTGTGCGATAGCTGGCATGTTATTAATACCGTACCACACATGAGGATTGTCAGGTAACGGATGATCGGCGAGGTTGCCACCCGTCAAGAGAATGCGGTTGGGGTTTGGAGAACTGGAGAGCAGTTTGTCCATCCAGTCATCATAGCCAAGCCCGTTCTCAATCACCAGATTGGCTGTACTGACTTTGAGTGCTGTCTGCACGTTGGAGGTATATTCATGCGGGTCAACATTCGGGTCAGAGAGAATACTGGTCACGTTGACATGACTTCCTCCCAATTGCATCGCGACGTTGCCATAAAAGTTCTCCGCCGCGACCACGTTGATAACTTTTGAGGATACAAGAGAGGTCCCACTAGTGGTGGTTGAAGGTAAACCCCCACAGGCATTGAGCAAAAATACACAGCCAACGAGAACCAATACCATCCAGGTAAAGGCCCACTTGTGCGAAACCATAGAAAATCTCCCAATAAAGAAACGCATGTTACTCTCTATACGTGTAAAACGTCTTCGTCAATAATGATACAATGTATCTATTGAGAGGATAACACAGGGTAAGAGTATTGTCAATGAGATAAAGTCTCATTATTATGCGTGTGTTTTCTTGCTCGTTGTCCCTTTTGCTGTTAGCATATGTACCTGTACTTGTATTGAAGATGTTAAACCAAATGCAAAGACCTTGTTTGATGATAGGGAGATAGAGAATGTTCGCGCTTTTTCAGCAGGAGTTCATCCAGAATGCGTTTCTCGCGGGGACAATTGTTGCTCTTGTCACCGCCATTGTTGGCTATTTTGTGGTGTTACGTACACAGGCATTTGCCAGTGAGAGCATCTCGGAGATTGGCTTCGCCGGGTCCACAGGAGGGCCGCTGTTTGGGATCACTTCGCTGTTTGGCATGTTCATTCTCACGATTCTGAGTGCGTTAGGCATGGGGGCATTGGGCGAACGAGCGCGTGGGCGTGATGTCGAGACAGGCATGGTGCTGGCTTTTGCTCTCGGTTTGGGCGTCTTATTTACCAGCCTGTATGCCTCTGGAAAAAACGCGGTTGCGACGGTGAGCGCACTCTTCGGGTCCATCTTGAGCGTGAGCCGAGGTGATGTGCTGACAACACTCGTTTCGGGTATCGTCGTCCTCTGCCTGCTAGCTTTCCTGTTCCGGCCTCTGCTGTTCGCCTCCATTGACCCAGAGGTGGCACAGACGCGCGGTGTGCCTATCCGTCTGTTGTCAATCGTGTTTCTGGTGTTGCTAGCCGTGACAATTGCGATGGCGATTCAAGTTGTTGGTGCCTTGCTGGTGTTCGCGCTCCTGATTGCTCCTGCTGCGAGTGCGGCACGGTTGACGCATCGCCCACTCACGACTATCCTGCTTTCGGTCGTGTTTGGTATCGCAATCACCTGGATAGGGCTGATCCTGACGATTGTCGGCACTGGTCGCTATCTACCTGCGAGCTTCTATATCGCTACACTTGCCACATTCACCTATTTTGTTGCGGTGCTCGTCAGTCGTTGGCAAGCACCACGACGTGCTAATGCGGTTTAACCAAATAATACAGATAGCTGTAGGGACCGATTTATCAC
>CAXTWV010000178.1:0-10207 GCA_964248005.1 uncultured Ktedonobacteraceae bacterium
AGGAGCCTGTGAAAAGCTCAACAACAACACAAGGGATTTATGACCAACCCTCAATGAATTAGACCCCTACCGTTATTTTGTTTCTCGCATCTGTTTTAGAGCGGCAAGTTCTTTTTGCCCACGCGCCTCTAAATCGGCTTGCCACTCGTCTTTGTATTTATGCATCGTATCGGCGACCACTTGCGCTATCGCAAGGTTACGATACCATTTATGGTTCGCGGGCACAATGTACCATGGGGCTTCGTCTGTGCTACACTTGCTCAGCACGTCTTCATAAGCCTCTTGATAGTCGTCCCAGTATTTACGCTCAGCCCAATCGCTTGCGGAAAGCTTCCATGCCTTATCACGATCTTGTTCGCGTGCTAACAAACGCTGCTTTTGCTCTTCATTGCTAATATGCAAGAAGAATTTGAGTACAATCGTTCCGCTATCGGTGAGGAGTTTCTCGAAATGATTGATCTCTTTATAACGCTTGCTCCATACATCCTCTGGCACGAGATTATGGACACGTACCACCAACACATCTTCATAGTGAGAACGATTGAAGACACCCATCATGCCGCGTGCAGGAGCTACGCGATGAATGCGCCACAGGAAATCGTGTAGTAATTCTGTCTGATTTGGTGCCTTGAATGAATGGACCTCACAGCCCTGTGGATTGACAGATGAGAAGACGTGCCGAATCGTCCCATCTTTCCCGCTTGTGTCCATGCCTTGCAACACAATGAGCATACTGTGATGCTGTGCCGCTGCAAGCAGTTCTTGCAGCTTACTTAACTCATCATTTAAATGCGACGCTGTACCTTGAGCTGAGTCATGATCGACATGCTTGTCTGTATAACCCGGATCGTAGTCTTTCAGTTTGACCGTTGTACCTTCATCAATTTTCCATGCTAGTGACATCGCTGTTTTCCTTTCATCATGCGAGATTACACCTACTATACGAGATAAGTATAACGGATAGCTACATGTAGGGACCGATTTATCACGTCCTTGTCGGCGGTTGAGAGGCCCAAAGGACGTGATAAATAGGTCCCTACGACAATTATGCATCTCTGAAAAACCTCTTATTAAAATCATTCTCTTTACGGATACCTTAGTTGCAGTGACGTATGAATTTTTGAAACACAGCAATTTTGTGAAACGCACACCTATGTTCATACGTTATACTAGTGATATACTCCATAGATTTATTACCAATATAAACACTACAGCCAGAAGCAGAACAGCGCGTGGGGACGTATTTCTCTGCTTTTCTATCTTAGAGGTCATATATGTCCAATACACCATCTGAGGGAGAGACACTCCCTTCTGCTACCGATTCACAGATTACTATACATAGCGAACAACCCAAGTCAAAAACAACTCGACCTCTGACGAAAGCAGTAAATGGGCAATACGCGCCAAAAATAACGCAGCCTCTTGCGGCGTCACGCATAACGCAACCTCTTGCCGAGCTTAGCGCGACCAGTGTAGAAGAGCCAACTGCGAGCACCGAACGACAGGACCCCATGACGCCTACGGACCTTCCTGTGCTTTCTATAGATACCTCAAAAAAGCAGACGCGTTTTGAACCGACAACTGATCCTGTTTCAGCTGTAATTCCGCCTCCTCTACGTACACGAACAACGCTCCGTCAACGGATAACACATCACAAGGCTATCTCGCTTCTCTTACTTGTTTTACTGCTCACAGGTATTTCTGTGCCCACAGTTGAAGGTGTATTATATGGTATAAAGGCATATACAACCTATACAGCACTACGTAGCGATGCCTCTAGTGGCGTACAACATCTTCTCAATGTTAAGTCAATCTTTATCACCCCGAAGACGGGAACCTCTACAGCTTCATCAAGTACATCGAAATTACTCGATACAACGACACTGCTGCGAGCGAAAAAAGAGTTGAACGCGGCACACAGCGACTTTGCGCAGGTGCAGTTTCTGCTTGACCACACCTCGTTTATTCCGCTTGTTGAGCAATATATGCCGCAGTATCGTCCACAGATCACATCGGCTCGTGCCGCGAGTCAAGTTGGAACGGATGTCACAAATATTGGAGAAATTGTTCTCAACGCGGCAATTGTACTCGCGCCCAAATTTCGAGGACCTCTGCTGACAACCTCACAGACACCCCTTGTCACCTCTGCCGACCTGAATATCATCGGGTCAACTATTGATGCGGTGTTACCCTATGTCAACGATATTCAGCAACAGACACAGGGAATGTCGCTTGCGGCTCTTCCTGTAAACGCACATCAGAAAGAACAAGTGCAACAACTGATCCAACTGTTACCACAGGTCAAGACGGCATTGGTACAGGGACGTTCGCTCCTTGGTGCCATGGGATGGTTACTCGGTGTCGATGGACAACGAACATTTCTTGTGCAAACGATGGATCGTGCGGAGCTTCGTCCAACGGGCGGTTTTACTGGTCAATATGGTGAACTACATATCGCGGGTGGGCGTGTTGGCACCTTCTCGCTTCGTGATATCTCGCTTATCGAGTATGCTGATAACAGCCCAACATCTGATCAGCTTGCGCCGAACGCCTATCGTTCGTGGTGGCCTTTCGCCAATTGGGGACTGCGTGACTCGAATCTCTCCGCCGATTTTCCTACCTCGGCACAGATAGCGATCAATGAGTACAATCGTGAAGTGGGTCATAAGGTCGATGGCGTTATCCTGTTTACGCCATTCCTGATTGAGCATGTCTTGCAGGTCACGGGACCTATTCGTATTCCGTCTTATGACGAAACCATAACAGCTCAGAACTTAGAGTCACGACTTCACTATTATCAACTCGACAATGCAGGTATCGCGAAACAAATTCGCATTTCGGGCGGCAATACATCGACCTCGGACCGTAAGCAATTCACATCATTAGTAGCGCATACGTTAATGGATACGGTGCGGCACGAGTCACCTACGATGCTCCTGGCATTGGCAAAACAAATGCTCCAGGATATGAAGACAAAGGATTTACAGGTGTATCTCACCAATTCACAACTGCAAGGTTTGCTGTCGCAGTATGGTGATGCCGCGCAGGTGGATCGCTCCACAGCACACGATGGCCTGTATGTCGTGCAAGCCAACGTGAGCGCAAGTAAGGCATCACAATATGTGAAAACTACGATGCATGATACCGTGACGCTTGATGCTCAAGGTGGGGCAACGCATTCATTGCAAATGCAACTTGCCTATAACCAGCTTGGCTTCGTTTATGGACTAGACACCTATCGCGATTATGTGCGTGTGTATGTGCCGCCTACCGCGAAGTTCTTGAGTGGCGATGGTTTCGATACTGGCACGCCGCTCTGTGGAGGACCCTTGACTGCCTGTGGGCAAAACGGTATCTATCAGCATAATGAGATGGTCTGTGCTACCGGTCAATATGATGCAGGTGCATCGGCTCCTATGCTCAACGATAACTACGCAGGGCAATGGCATCCACTCGATACGATTGGGGCACCAACAAATATGACGAGTGACGAGGCAGGACGCGCGATGTTCGGTGGCTATGTCGTCATTCCGAAAAACTGTACCATGACCGTCACGCTCTCCTGGTATGTTCCTGCTATTGGGCATAGCACCTATGATCTTCTTGTACAAAGGCAGGCAGGCACATTTCCTGAACTGGACCTGACCGTACTTCCTACGCCTGGAAACTGTGCGATACTTCAAACACAAGGACTACACGTTGATAGCGTACTAGGGCAGGATACATCGTTTACGCTTGCGAAAAAACAAGCCGGAAATACCTGTTATCCACAGCCCAGTGTATGATCATTTACCCAATATCCACATATCGGTAGGGGCAGCAATTCATTGCGCCCAAAGATGGGAGCAGCGGGGGCAACGTGTCGGCAACGATTCCTCGCCCTAACGTAACCCCTTCCAGCCCATCTTTGGGCGCAATGAATTGCTGCCCCTACCGTCTCCATGTTAACATATCAATGCTTATAAAAAAGACATAACAAGAGAAACTGGTGTCATTTGGAAGAGAAGCCTAATCGTAACAATGAACAGTCACCATATAATAGAGAGCTGGATGTTCCCTATCATGAATATTCGTCGATGCGTCAGCCAGCACAACCGTATCTATCACCACCACCAACACTGCAACCTGTGCCCTCAAAACAGCCACGCTCCAGAGTCTTGCCGCTTATTCTGTCAATTGTGGGCATATTTTTAGTTGTTGCCCTTGTCTTACTAGTCGTTCTTTCACAGGTACTTGCTCGCCCGGTACTCATTGCAAAGACACCTGTTTCAATCATACCGACACAAGCGTCAACACAGCCCATAACGCCAACGGCGAATTTCCGCGCTGCTTCCTGTCCGTTTCCACTTGGGACAGGCATAGTGGATGGGCAAACGGTCAGGTGTGGCTATGTGACGGTACCGGAGAATCGGCAAAATCCTAACGGGGCAAAGGTACAACTCGCCGTAGCAATCTTCAAATCGCCAACTGTGCAGAACGATACGTCACCCATTGTGCGTTTAGAAGGTGGACCGGGTGGCCCATCACTGGACAACTGGGCACGCTATATCACAAGTTCAAATCTCTCAACCTTTGTATTTCATCATGACCTGATTATGTTTGACCAGCGCGGCACTGGCTACTCCACACCATCGCTCAAGTGTCCTGAGATATTGCAGTTGCAATATAACACACTGAATATTCACCTTAGTGCGACCGACTCTGAACGCATGACATTGCAAGCAGTGCAAACATGTCATGATCGCTTGCTCAAGTCGGGGGTTGATCTGAATGCATTCAACGTACAGGAAAATGCCGCCGATGTGCATGATTTGATTCAGGCATTGGGGTACAAGCAAGCAAACCTTTATGGTGTCTCCTATGGGACACGACTAGCACTCACCACGATGCGTCTCTATCCATCTGTCATTCGGAGCGTAGTACTCGACTCTGTGTATCCACCGCAGGAGAATCGTACTAGCCTCCCCAGCTCGGCGCAGCGTGTCTTCAATGTGCTCTTTCAGGGATGTGCCACCAACATCTCTTGTGCCACGCAATATCCGCAACTGGATACTGTCTTCTATCAGCTCGTGACCACGCTGAATGCCAATCCTGTGCATTTTCAAACAACGAATGCTGTCACAGGTAAAAATTACACTGTGGTGATGGCGGGCGATGATTTTGTCTTTGTGCTGTTCAGTGCGCTTTATGCCTCACAACTCATTCCTGCATTACCTAAAATGATTTTTCAGGTACGCGACAAAGATTATTCGATTTTGTCTCAAGTGTATGGGGAAGTTGAGTTTGACGATACCTTCAGCGACGGCATGTTTTACTCGGACGAGTGCAATGAAGATTGGAGTTTTCTTACACAAAGTGACATTAACGGTGCTCTGCAAGGCATCGCACCACAAATTCAGCCTGCCCTAAAAAGTAGCTTGCAACAAGAGTACGACTCATGTCATGTCTGGAATGTCCAAAAAGCTCCCGCCGTTCAGAAACAGCCCGTTGTAAGCGACATTCCAACGCTCGTTCTCACCGACGAATACGATCCAATCACACCACCAGCTAATGGCAAACAAGCCGCGCAAACACTCAAGCACAGCTATTACTTTCTTTTCCCCGGTCTTGGTCACGGTGCTGAATACAACGCTCCCTGTGTGAACAGCATCATCTCGGCATTCGATGATACACCAACACAACAGCCATCGGGTACATGTGTAGCGAGTATGGGGGAACCTAATTTTGTGTAACGGTTCTTTTCAATATGATGGATTCATGCCCAACAATTGCTGCACATCCCGTCTCATCGCTTCATAGCTTTGATAGCGTAGCGCAGCCTCTTCCAAAAGAGCACGACTCAAAATTGCCTCTAGCGCGGGCGATACGTTCGGGTTAAGCATACGTACAGGTGGATAGGTGGGATAGTGTGGCGGCGCGATATTCGTTAACGCATGATGCATCGTTGCGGCTAGCATATAGATACTGGTGCGCTGGTCGTATGGTTTGTCTTGGATGGGCAGGTAGGACGAAACGGCGAGTTTACGCGTTGTGCGCTTGCGTATCACAGGCACACGTCCCCCCGACTGCTGTAATGGTGGAGGCATTTGAAATCCAGTCAGGATGGCGCGTCCGCGTTTCTGCTCGATCACAATATTCGCGGGTGAGATATCATAATGATGGATTCCATGTTGCTCTAACACGATGAGCACATTGAGCAGACTATTGATGTACCCTAGCACGTCACGATCCTCTAAGGGACGCAATAACTTCTGCAAACGCTCTTCGATACTCTCACCATCCACATACGCCTCTACCATATAATAGTGCTTGCCTTCCGCGAAACGGTCAAGCACGGCTGGCACAAATGGATGGTGCAATCTTGCCAACGGTTCGGTCACATGCTCATAGTGAGCGATATCCTTTGCACGTCGTGCCAGGTCAGTCGCGCATTCCCAACGTTTCAGCACAATCTGTCGCTCGTTGGTCTGGGCATCGGTAGCAACGGCAGTCATCACACGCGTCTCTTCTGATTGTTTGAGGACGCGCTTGATTGTATATCTATCCTGATGGACACTTACACCGACGAGGGGACTATGGACAACCAGCGTTTGGGGTAAGGTGAGACGACCACAGACGGAACAACACCGTTGCCCGAAACGTACCTGTGTATCACAATAGGGACATGCGCGATTATCTTTATCGGCTCCGCAAAAGGCACAACGCTGCGCACCCGTGCGGTTTTGTTGTCCACAATGCTGACAGACATAGCGTTGTTGCGCAACGTGTACTGCGTCTGTATAGCTATCGGCGAACTCTGTGATACTACTATAGCGACGGTGATAGTCCTTCGAGAGCGCACGCAACAACACAGCCGCAACCTCGACAGGAGTACGTGGATTCCAGCGTTGTGGTGATGCTGGTTGCTCATACATCTGCGCGTTCCACATCTCCTCTAAACGTTTGTATGTAAAGGGCGTGCGACCCGTGAGTAGTTCATAGCAACAAATCGCTAATGCATACTGATCGGAGTCCCGGCGCGGATTGCCCTGCCATTGTTCAAGCGGCATATAGGCGGCAGTACCCGTGACCTCACCAAGGGAGGCGTGTGTATAGGTGCCGAGATAGAGCGTCGTACCAAAATCCGAAAGAAGGACTTGTCCACTACGTCCAATCAGTATGTTCCCAGGCTTCACATCCTGATGCACCATCTTCATATTGTGAACATATTGGAGCGCGTCCGCCGTTTGACGCACATAGGGAATGAGTTCTTCCGCAAAGGCTAGCCGCTTGCTACCATCGGAGGTACGGAAGATATCACTGATCGTTTGAGGAGCGTACTCCATTACGAAGTAGGGTTGGTCATTCTCCAACCGTCCAAAGTTGTAGATAGGTAGAATGTTGGGATGTTGCATAGTGGCAATGCGGCGTGCCTCTTGCGTGAAACTCTTTTGCGCCTGTGTATTCGACTGATCGAGGCGCAACACCTTGAGCGCGAGCAGACGGCTCAACGGCATCGGTTCGCGCACCTTATAGACATAGCCAAAGGTGCCCGCACCAATAAACGTGACCACCTCGTACATGCCGATATGCGCCCCTTGTATCAGAAAATCGCAACGCTGGCAACATACCGCGCCATCAGGGTTATCATGCCCCCCCGCAACACGCGGATTGAGACAGTGAGCCAAAGTATAGTCCTACCTCTTCTGTGTCTGTTTATGTTCTCTATGAAGAGATACGTATGAGGTAGACATGGGTTACGAGGGATGGTATTCCTGATCCTCTTTTGTGATATAGATGTAGACAGCAATATCTAAGGGACCAAGATACCTTATCATAAGTGGTCCCACATCAGCCCACGACAGCTTTCCGTTCTGTGTACCAAGCTTGGGGAGCGCAATACTTTCTATGCCTGCTCTTTTGTAGTTGGTTACGAAATAGTGCAATCCCTGTTCGAGATACTCTAGCTTAGAATCAGCTCGCCATGTGTTCTTAGTAGGAAAGTTCAATATCCAGGGTGTGCTTTCTCGATAGAGTGTTGGTCGCCCTATACGTAATAAACCCGATTTGCACTCCTGTTGATATGTAGTGAACATCTCAGGGTATTTTTGCTTAAAAGCAAGCGCAAGCCCCTTGCCCATAAATCCTTCACAGTTTACCGGATTCGTGATTACTTGAGCTGTCGAGTCAAAAATATTACCTTTTTGATAGTAGATAGGTGACATGCTGCATTTAAATCCTTGTAGAGATAGATACGTTTATCCAAATTTTACTACATTTTTATGCCAAACTCGGTGTCTCACAACAAAAGAAAGACATATGCAAAAGATAGTTAAGTGCGGATAACCCTTTGACAATTCGTAACATAAATGTTACTATACTTTCATGGAATGGAAGATTGAATATTTTGAGCAAGAAGATACCACGCAACCTGCTGAAGTTTTTGAAGATGCACTTGATGCTACTCATACAGAGCTTGCTAGTAAGCTAGCGCGAATTGCCACAGAGTTACGAATCTATGGCTTTCGTCTAGGTGGAGGACATATTGAGAAGTGTCGTGATTATAAAGGCATGTGGGAGATACGTGCTATTTATAGTGGCTCACTCGCTCGTGAGTTTTTCGGTTTCGACGAAGAGCGTATTGTTCTACTTCATGGATACATCAAACGTGTAGGACAACCTGCATCTGAACGTGATCTGAAGAAGGTATATGGATATTGGACAGAATATGTAAAAACTCGTCATGTTAGTCCTGCGCAGAAAGAAAAAGATAATGAATAGATTTGAGCAGCGTTTACAGAAAAGACTACAGAATCCAGAGTTTGCGGCTGGTTATGAAAAGATGGGTGTCGAACTACAACTTATGCATGCGATTGAAACGATTCGTAAACATCATCATATAAGCCAGGAGGTGCTCGCTAAGCGCATGGGCAAGAAGCGAGAAGCCATATCGCGTTTACTTTCTTCTGATGAAGCCAATCCTACGTTGGATACGATGATAGAATTGCTCTCTGCTTTGCATATAACAGCGGATATCACACTACGAGAAGCAAAAGAGGGTGAAAGCCCTATTCATGTGGTGACAGAACTATCGTCATAATCTCTCAGAACAACAAGAGGAGCGATGCCAATTGGCACCGCTCCTCTTGTTGTTTTTCGCTACTCAATACTAGAGTGAGTTGCGTGTGTCTGTGTTGTCGTAGTTGGTACCAGTTTGGTCGGTATTCGTTGTGTTGTAGGTGTTAACGTCGTTGCCCGATACGATGGGATTGCCACTCTGATCGAGACGAGCCTCTTCACGGCGAACGGTGTCTGTAACCTGCTGTGTTTCCTGAACGGCACGCTTGCCAATGGAAACTTCACCTGTGACGACAGTATCCTTGCTGACATTTACGCGCTCTTCGCTGACAGGAACACGAATGTTCTCGCCTTCGCCGATGGGCGTATTGTCATTAACGGTGGTGTCAGTTACAGGACGATTCTCAATGTAGACCTCTTCGTGTGTAACAGGAACATTCACCGTCTTTTGCTCTTCAACGATGTTCTTGCCGAGGCTGACTTCGCCAGACTGCACAGACTGCTTGCTGACGTTCAACTGCTCTTCACGTAAGCGCAAACGCTGCTCATCAGTCGTATTTGCATAATTGGCATCGTTTGCGTTTGTTGTGTCTGTGTAGTTGGCATCACGGGTACGGTCATAGCCTGTTGCATTTGTCGTATTGGTGGTACCTGCTGTATAGCCCGTAGTTGCAGCATCGGCATAGCCTGTGTCAGGCGTGCCAGTGGTTGTGCTATACGTGGAAGCGGTGCTCGTTGTACCACCACGGCGGCTAGCATAGTTGTATGCACCATTGCTATCAAGGATCGTCTTTGCCTCTTCAGCACGTTCACCAGCATTGACAGAGACAACGGTACGACCGTTATTGTACTCATTCTCGTAGTACTGTGACTCGTCGTTGGAGACGCCCATGTTTGTCAGATCGTTGGCAACATGACCACCTGTTGTCGTGTCTGCGGTATCATTGCCAGTGAAGAAGTTTCTCACGCCAGCAAAGAAGCCACCACCGTCATTTGCACCACTTGTAGAAGTGGTTCCGCGACCAGAATGATGAATATCCGCGCTACTGAAACCTGCGGCTTGCAAGGCGTCGATTGCACGATCCGCGCTTGCTGCTTCGTCGAAGACACCGATTACTGTACGTCCAGTTAAAGCCATGTTTTTCCTCCT
>CAXTWV010000179.1:0-10138 GCA_964248005.1 uncultured Ktedonobacteraceae bacterium
CTGTCAAATTATGTATACACCCTTGCCTCCGTTGCCTTAAACGTGGCGTAGACGAATGAGCCTTCATGCAAATTGAGACGTATCGCGGATGCCTCAGTTATTTCTGCGGTTAGGGGTGGCATGGTGGTGTCGATGAGGAGAGTGACACGAAAAACGCCTTCGTTATCTGCGTTTGTGGAGAGCGAGGTGTTGCCAACACGCAATATTTGTATGACTTCGCCACGAAAGGTATTGCGTGCGGAGCTATCAGGCTGGGTTGGATAGAGTGTGATACTGCGTGGCTCGACAATGACATATGCCTCTTCGCCACTATGTGGTCTCGGCGAATCCACTTCTTGCTCATAGAGTGTTGCTACTATTTCAACGTTCTGCGAACCACTATGAACCTGTATAACACATACCGTCGGCGATTCATAGCGCACGATGGGGCCACGAAAAAAGTTAAGGCCGATTAATTCGGCAACATAGGATGAACGAGGGTGTTCTAATAGGTCACGTTGTCCACCTTGCTGCAGAACATGTCCACCCTCAAGCACAAGAATATGTTGCCCAAATAGGAGTGCTTCAAGGTAGGTGTGCGTTACCAGTAAAGTCGTAGTATCGACCTCCGCAAGGATATGGCGCAACTCCTGACGTACCTCGCGGCGCGTCTGTACATCGAGGGCAGAAAGCGGCTCATCCAAAAGCAGTAGATGTGGCTGTAGGGCTAAGGCGCGAGCAATAGCGACACGTTGCTGTTGACCACCAGAGAGCTGGGCTGGTCTTCGTTGCTCAAGCCCTGGTAGATGTACCTGCTCAAGGGCCGCACCGACACGCTCACGAATGAGTGAACGTGAGAGGTGCTGCGCACGTAAGCCAAAGGCAACATTCTCAAAGACGGTCAGGTGCGGAAAGAGAGCGTAATCTTGAAAGACATAGCCAAAGGGCCGCTCCTGTGGTGGAATATTTATGCCGCGTTCGCTATCGAAATACACATTGTTCCCCAATGCGATAAGCCCTCTTTGAGGTGTAAGCAGACCTGCTACTAGACGGAGCACTGTGCTTTTGCCCGCGCCACTTTCGCCAAGCAAGACCGTCGTTTGTCCTTGCTTGGCTGCGAGTTCCAGCGAGAGATGAAATGTGTTGAGTTGTGTATTCAGTGAGATGTTCAGCATGACTAGAGTATACCGCATGAGAGTCGCAGGGTGTTAGACTCCTTGCGGTATTCTCAATCATTCACGTTCGATTCCAGCGAAATGCCATAGGGAATGGCGAACGACCTCGTTGGCGTGGCCTCCCTCAAGTTCCATTAATGCGGCCTCAGCAACCAATACAACAAAAAGGTGGGCACTCGTCTCGGCATGAGACCATCCAAGTGCGGTAAAGTCTGCATGAGCGAGCAGGGCAAATTCAGCATTGCGTCGCTGCACTTCTACCGCAATCGAAGCATCACTACGCGCTTCAAGCAAGAGGGCTTTCACTCCGCGTTCGCGCAGACAAGTATCCAGGTAGGTAATGGTGCCTCGCTGCAATCGTTCAGCTCCGGGTGCCAGTTCCGCGGTCGCGTCAAGGATTGCTTGAAGTAACCGTTCATGAAATTGAGCGTGCAAGGCGACAAGAAAGGCTGTACGGTCGGGAAAATGAACATAGAAGGTTCCTTTTCCAAGCCCCGCCTTGCCGACAATAGCATCGACTGTCATCTGCGCAAGGCCACGGGTTTCTGCAAGTTGAGACCCAGCTTCAAGAAGAACGTGACGAGTTGGGTGTGCCACTTGTTCCTCCATTCAACGAGGCGGTCTGCAAAAAAGGTTCAACTTCTCGAAGGAATGCTTCAGGGTCCTCAGCAAAGGGTTCATGACCTGTGTCAAGGACGACGCACTTCGCTCCTGGAATGCTGGCTTGAGCACTCCGCCCATCGGTGTTGACATGAATGACTGGATCATAACGACCAAAGACGAGTAAGGTTGGAACTCGAATAGCCGCGGCACGCGAACGCAAGTCGTAATCGGGATGCAAAAAACTCCGCCAGACAGCAGCATCGACGGCAATACGAGAGGGAAGAGTCCGTTCTTCATTGGTTCGTGCAAGTATTTGTTTCACGAAGGGGGTACGCCTTTTGAGATATAGTTTGGCAAACGGTGTTGCGAGCCAGCGAGTGAGCAACTCACGACCTTTGAGAGAACAAAAAAGTCGTGTGAATGTATTGTGGGGGGTGAAGCCACCAGGAGACACAAGTACAAGCGCACGAACGCACTCAGGATGTGTGATAGCAAGGCGAGCAGCTGCGTATCCTCCGATAGAATTGCCAAGAAAGAGTGCCTGCTCCAAGCCCAATTCCGCAACAATATCCTCTAGCACGTCAGCCATCAGCATAGCAGAAGCCGATCTAGGCTGTTGTGGCGGAGGAGATTCACCGTAGCTAGGCCAATCAACAGCAATCGTTCGATACTGATGCGAAAGAACTGGAAGAATGCTCTCATAGTCCCGATGATCTCCTGGATTCGCGTGAAGAAGCACAAGGGGAACTCCTATACCTTGCTCTTCGTAGGCAACTTGACCTACACGCGTTGTAAGAGTATGCATTTTGACCTCTTGAACAACTAGGAAGAGTGTATCTCTACGCCGTGTTTTTTAACGTTGGCGATACGCTCCTCAGAAAAAATATACTTCCCTCAGGCAGACTGACTGACTGACTGGTCAGTCTGCCTGAGGGAAGTATAACATAGGTTAGCAAATTAAAGCAAGAGGAAGAATTTTTTGGTCTCCATCCTCTGGTGGAACAGGACCTCCTGTTCCACCAGAGGATGGAGACCCAATTTTTTAACAGCAACAGTTGTTGAAACCCTTCTTCGATACATTTTTTACTAATAAAAAGTAAGCTACATAACTTGCGTTAGGTTATAAAAATATGCTATACTAGGGTCATATATAGTCCTATGAATACACTTATCTCTCCTGGCCTATTTGTGACCAGAACGAACCAGAAATGGCAGGTTAAGCATGGCAACGAAGCCGATAGAAACAACAGAACCGAAGACAGCACTCACGCAAATCTGTCCACGTTATGAGCATGCTGTACAGATTCTTGGTAAGCGTTGGACAGGTTTGCTCTTGCTGGCACTCATGGATGGACCACGCCGTTTCTGCGAGTTGACTTCTCTGGTAGAGGGACTCTCTGACCGGGTGTTGAGTGACCGCTTGCGTGAGCTTGAGTTGGAAGGTATTGTCAAGCGTGTCGTGTATCCGCAGATTCCCGTGCGTGTGGAATATCAATTGACGGAGAAGGGGCATGCGCTCAAGCCAGTTGTTGAGGCCATTCATACATGGGCCGAGCAGTGGGTGCCAGGACCAGATGATACTGCGAAGCAAATGCTAGTGCCGCAAGAGGATTGCACGAACTAACGAATACGACGAGGGTTGCGGCGAATATGCTTTGTGTATCGCGCAACCCTCTTTTTTTGTAGGGGGTATTATGGAAAACTTATGGGCACCGTGGCGTATGGCGTTCATCACACCCAAGTCAGAGCCGACACCGGGATGCATTTTTTGTACACAACCAGCCGCGAACCGGGATGATGAGTACCATATCCTGTATCGTGGTGAGCGTTGTTTCATGATGCTCAACAAATATCCCTACAACAATGGGCATCTCATGATCGCGCCTTTTGAGCATGTTGGTAGCATCTCGCTACTCGATTCCGCAACTCTTGCGGAATTGATGGCACAGGCACAACTCGCGCTCAAGGCTATTCGGCATGCGATGAACCCTGATGGCTTCAACATGGGCATCAACGAAGGTAAGGTCGCGGGTGCAGGTTTTGCTGATCACATGCACTATCACATTGTGCCGCGCTGGAATGGTGATACTAACTTTATGCCCGTTCTGGCGGATATCAAAGTGATGCCAGAGCATCTTGATAACGTGTATACACAACTCAAAGATGCGTTAGAGCACATCCAATCATAACAAAATGGTAAATGACATCCGAAGCGGGCAGGTTTTGCCCTCCGACATTAGCACTTGCCCTTCCATGTGAGCATTGGCACACAACTACCTGAGCAAACCGCTTCACATCTGGGGTTTCAGCAGAAAGAAGTGTAAATAACGACGAAATCTACACTCCACATTCAGATCAGTAGGCCATTGCTCACCCGACGCGTGTTTCTCTAGACGCAGGCAAAAATTGGGCCATTGGGGGGCACATACCCGAGCGAATAGAGAGGGCGAGTGCACGCGGATCAGTCGAACTCTGCTTCTTGAAGTATGTCATACTTGGATTGCATCGATGTCAAAGACCTCCTGAGTTATTTCTGTCGTTTGATTTTCAACAGTTGTGATTTGACAATCTCTTTGTCCTCGCCAGTGACCCATATCCTGTCCACCATCTGGCTCTAATCCCTGCTTAATGGCCCTCACAGAATCAGGTCAGTCCTCGTTTTGACGCATATCTGTGCGTGTAGCACTTTCTTTGAACCATAACGTATCCTGTGGTCCACCTCTCGAAAATAAGGCTCATTTTCACAGAAATTGATGGACCACTGGTCTTGGATATGGGTCAAAGCGGACAGGATATGGGTCAAAACTCGTTTTTTGGCCTTTCTTGTGGTACACTTTGTACAGGAAATTCCACGAGGGAGAATGTGACCCATGAAAACGCTCATGGACCAGGCCGAATTTCAGCACTACTGCCGCGAACAGCATTTCACTGCCCAGACCCAGGATCTCCTCGCCCGTTTGCGTCATCCTCCGCCAGCACGACGTGTTCAGGGACGAAGAGGAAACCTGTCCGGCTTCTTTCCCAGCCGAAAAATGGGCGTGGCGATCCAGTTTGAAAGCTCGCTTGAGTTGAGCGCGATCTATCTGATGGAGCAGGATGATGCAGTCCTCGAATTTTACGATCAGCCCCATACCTTTAAGCTCAAGTATCTCGACAAGGCTGGCAAGAAGCTCCAGGGCCATTTTTACACGCCAGATTTCCTGGTTGTGCGTACAAATGGTGTGTTTCTGGAGGAGTGGAAAATGGAGGAGGATCTCCACACGCTCGCGACGAAACAGCCCTACCGCTATCAGAGGAGTGTGGAAGGATAGTGGCTCTGCCCACCTGGCGACGAGTTGACGCAGCCGCTCGGTTTTTCCTTTCGCATCTGTTCGTCCGCGCTTTTACCGCGTACCTATGTTGATAACCTCGACTTTCTTACCAACTACTTTATCTCTCAGCCAGTGATCCCTGAGAGGCTCACCACCCTTGTGCGCGAGCGTGTGGCGGCCTCGCCCGGCATCAGCATCGGGATAGTAGTTGGCGACATCGCTGGCTTGCGGCCTCATGACCTGTATGCTCTCATTGCGCAAGAACAGATCTTCGCGGATATGCATCGCTGTCTTCTGCGCGATCATTACCGCACGCATCTTTTTACTGACCAGCCAACGGCGCTGGCGTATGCCCAACTTGGCGTGATTTCCTCCTCCCGCACTGGATCGATTGCCGAGCCGGTCACTGCTCCCATTGCCACCAACACCCGCTTGCTCTGGGATGGCCGGATCTGGACCTTGGTGAATTTAGGCAAGACAACAACGACACTGCTCCCGGAGTACGGTGAACCTATTCAGCTCTCTTCTGCCTTCTTCCTTCGTCTTCTGGAAGCGCACACCATTATCATCCCCAAAGGGGAGATAGAGGAGCAGGTGCCGCTCGATGCCCAAGAGCATATGGCAGCCGCGAGCAAAGCGGATTTCCGCATCGCCAACGAGCGTTTCCGTTGGGTCAGCGCCTATCTCGAAGGAGACAAGGAGCAGGTGCGTCAGGCTCCAGTCTTGGAGCGCACCGTTCGCCGCTGGGCGCAGGCATATCAAGCGGCAGCGGCTTGCTACAGAACAGGCTATGTTGGTTTGTTCCCGAAGACATCGATGCGAGGAAACCGCCAGCCCAAAGCTCCAGAGGAAGCGCAGGCACTTCTGCTCTCCTTCATTACCGATGGCTACGAAACGTCGCGGGAAGCACCTGCCTGGGAAGTCTATCTCGCGTACCAGCGGGCGTGCGAGGAAAAACAGATCGTTGCGCTCTCCTCCCGGACCTTTTACCGACGGATCAAGCAGCGTGCTGGATACGAGCAGACCAAAGCGCGTCAGGGAGCAAAGGCCGCTTATGCCCAAGAACCCTGGATTTTAGAGCTAACCTCCACGACGCCGCGACATGGCAACCACCCGTTTGCCATTGTCCACCTTGACCACACGGAACTGGACGTGATGCTGGTGTCCTCGGTCACGGGGAAGCCACTGGGCAAACCCTGGGTAACATTCCTGGTCGATGCGTTCTCCCGTCGCATCCTCAGCGTGTACCTGACCTTTGATCCACCAAGCTACCGCTCCTGCATGATGGCCTTGCGCATCTGTGTGCAACGCTTCGGACGCATGCCGGGAGCATTGGTGGTCGACGGTGGGCGTGAGTTCCACAGTACCTATTTTGACGCGCTGTTGTTGCGCTATCAGACCGCGAAAAAAGATCGGCCAGGATCAAAGCCGCGTTTTGGCTCGGTCATTGAACTGTAAGTTTGCATAACAAAATCGTGCAAATTTAGCATCAATGGAAAATCTTATTTTGCAAAACTGAGGCTAAAAATATTTGCAACGTTTATGCAAACTTACAATGTGATCGGTTCGGAGGTGCTTGAGCGAATAGGAAAACGCGGTTTTCACTACCGCCGGACGCGCATCGACGCCCAAGAATGATCCGTCAGGATCGCGCAAGGCTCCGCATTTGACCTAGATAAACGCCCGGTCGCGCTGCCCCGCAAGCCCCTCAGCAAGTAACGTTTCGTTGTCGCCCATGCCGTAGAAGTCGCCCGTGTCAAAAAGCGTGACACCTTCCTCCAATGCTGTCGCAATCGTCGCCAGCGATTCGCTGCGGTCGGCATTTCCGTAGAATTCCGACATGCCCATGCAGCCCAGCCCGAGTGCGGATACGATCGGACCACCGGTTCCGAGTGCTCTTGTTGGAAGCGTCATCAATATTCTCCTACGATTGCGTTATACCTGCCAGACGGTGAGTTTTTGACAGTCACGAGACACTGCACTCGGAGCTTGATTCACTTAATCACGCGGTATCAATAAAAGCTGCGATTACCTTGGGCGCGTCCGTCGAGACTTAGCGTGCCCCAACACCAAAAGGGCGCAATAGGGCACGCCCAAACGCACGTATTTGCGCCGCGTTCGGCGCGATACCTAGTCCCATGTAGAGCATTGCGTTGCCGATCTCATTTATCTCTATTATGCGGCCTTGGTATAAATCAAATCGGGTAACGTATGCATTTTGGTATGGCTTTCCAGATTTTTCAGTAATCATGTCGCCTTTACCAGAAAAGTATACCTCTTTACCGCTACCCGATGTTTTCCACTCTGTATCTATCCACTTGATCTCGCGGAAGTTAGACATCAAGCCCTTTGTATACGCTAAAACCTCTGATTTGCCTCTAAGAACAGCTACGACCACGCCTTTAAGTTCGCCTGATGAGACTTGATCGAACATATCAGGTTCCGTGACATGCTTGGTGTGCCGGAAGATCTGCCGCGTGTCCTCGGCAAGAGTCTTATCGACGCCGTAAAGGTCTTTGCTCTCCACGCACTCGATGTATCTTTGGCAGAGAGCCAGAATATTGTTCGTATCGGTCATTTTATCTTTCCCCGTGCAAATCAGGCACGCGTGCCTGGCTTACATCTTAAGTGCGTTACTCGCTTCTGTCCCACGTAAGGAACTACTCGCCGACGTTCTTCGGATAACCAAAGCGCTCGAACCGGGGCGTCCACCAGCGTGTGAACTCGGATTCATACTTGCCCGGCCTGTTCTCGCTGTGTTTTTTTTGATGAGGCCACAGCCGATTACTCTTTGGAGATCGTCTGCATAACAGCTTCGGGGTAGCGGTCTCCAACAGGCTTGCCAACGGTGGTTTCGAGTTGGGCCACTTCGTCGGCACTCAGCGAGATGTGGGTGGCGGCGATGTTCTCAGTCAGGTATTTTGGATGCCGGGTGCCAGGAATGGGTACAATGTCGTTGCCTTTGTGCAGAAGCCAGGCCAGGGCGATCTGGCCGGGGGTCGCGTCCTTCTGGCTGGCCAAGTGCTTAACTTGCTCGACCAGCGCGAGGTTTCTGGCAAAGTTTTCGTCCAGGAAACGCGGAAAGGTGCGCCGGGAATCGGTGGAGTCGAGATCCTGGATGCTCTTGATTTTGCCGGTCAAGAAGCCGCGTCCCAGTGGGCTATAGGCGACAAAGCCGATGCCCAGTTCGCGCAACGTGGGCAGAATTTCGGCCTCTGGCCCACGTTCCCATAACGAATATTCGGTCTGGAGCGCCGTAATGGGATGGACGGCGTGAGCACGACGAAGGGTCTGAGGTCCGACCTCCGAGAGGCCAATATGGCGGATTTTGCCCTGTTTGACCAGTTCGGCCAGCGCTCCCACCGTCTCTTCGATCGGCACCTGGGGATCGAGTCGAATCTGATAGTACAGGTCGATGTAGTCTGTGCCCAGACGCTGGAGAGAGCCCTCAATGGCTTTGAAGATGTGCTCTGGTCGTCCATTGAAACCAGTAACTTCGCCGTTGGCATTGTATTCGGCGGCAAATTTCGTCGCCAGCACCACCGAGTCGCGCCGACCCTTCAATGCACGCCCCACTAACCGCTCATTGGTAAATGGGCCATAGACATCAGCCGTATCGAAAAAGGTGACACCCTGATCGATGGCTTGATGAAGCAAGGCGATGGCTTCGTTCTCGTCTGCAGGAGGGCCATAACCCCATGACAGGCCCATGCAGCCAAACCCAAGCTCCGAAACGGTTAATCGCGTCTTGCCGAGTACTCGTTGTTGCATCTCTTATTTCCTTTCAACCTTCATACTACTCATTTCAAAACCAATCATAGTTGCAGGAACTATGAAGGGACCGTCATTGATAGTGTCTCATTCATTCTGCTTCATCCCACACCGCACCATCATCAAATCTTCCCTTTTGAGACGAAGTGAACTGCTCAGTTCTCGCAAGTTATTGACGAATTGTCTAATAACTGTCATACTGCCTTGTACAGAGAAAGTATAGAATGTTTTGAGCACAACGTCAAGGAAAACAAGCATACCGTCAAGGAAGCTAGATGAGAAGACAAAAAGAGACACTCGTCTCGCAACGAAAGGAAAAAGCATGGAGAAACGTACCGGAGATCGCCGAGTCAAACGCACCCGCCAGATGCTGCATCAAGCCATATTAAGCCTCATTGAGGAACGCGGCTATGATTCACTCTCTATTCAGGATATTACAAACCGTGCCAATATTGGGCGAGCAACATTTTATGTTCATTATCAGGACAAAGAACAACTCTTGCTAGATAGTGTCAACGCATTCATGGAGGATTTGGATGCCCACTTTCAATCGATTCTTGCCGTTGATTTTGCCACTACGATTTTCATAAAACGCCAAACGTTGAGCGTCATCCTCTTTCAACACGTCTTCGAGCATGCATCTCTTTATCGAGCCTTGCTTAGCGAACGGGGAACTGCCCTGATCACAACGCGCTTACAGCGAGAAATGGCAGCCCTTATCCAACGGCAAGCCATCGAACCCCTCCTCGCCGTATCCACCGTCCAGATCCCCGCCGACCTGCTCGCCGAGCATTGTTCCGCCTCGCTCTGGTCCCTGGTATCCTGGTGGCTAAGAAATGATTTCCCCAAATCCATCGAAGAAATAGGCCACATCTACTGGCAACTCATCAATCAGGGCTTCCTACAAACTCTTGGTATACGAGAACTTGAGGAGATAGGAGAGGAAACGCGTGAAGAAGAAAATACATGATCTCAAAAAAGGCTTGACGACAGTAATATTACTGTGATTTGCAGACCACTTTGGCAAAATCAGGCGGAAGCAGGGCCAGGGGGAGATGATTCGAGAGCGTGAACTGCTCTAGACCCTGAAATGGAGCGGCCTGCTATTTTGAACAGATCAACACCTTTGATTGCTGATGCGTCCATGAACATCCCTACCGATCTCTCGATGAGGTACACAATTTACACGTTTGAGAAACAGTATACCCGATGGTGAGCGGTTTTTCCAGGAACCTTTGTCCCAGTGCTCACATGGAAGGGCAAGTGCTAATGTCGGAGGGCAAAACCTGCCCGCTTCGG
>CAXTWV010000180.1:0-10111 GCA_964248005.1 uncultured Ktedonobacteraceae bacterium
CTCCGTCTGCGACCGCCAGAGCGTGTCGCCTTGTCGGAACAGGTCCTTCGTGCGTATAAGGCAACAGAGAAGGGGAAAACCGTCTCGGTAGCAGAGTCAGTGGTATACCGGGAGATGGCACATGCAGCAGGCTCACTGGTGGTGTATATGGAGCTTCCTCTAGAAGAGTGGGACAGGTGGCACCTCCTGTTCGGCTGTGTCGGATATTGGGGACAAGCAAGTTCGTTTACGACCTGTCTTCAGATCAGCGAGGATGCTCCTGTAGAAAACGAATGTGTCCAGCCGTTACGCGAGGTGAGTCCCTCTACAGCACTTCAACCATTCTTTTCTTGTATCCTTTCCGAATTTCGCTCTCCTTCCCTCTCATGGCACGATGTTGTTCCACGAGAAGAGGATGGTCCTTCAGAACCAATGAGTAGCGTGTTGAAGTGGGATATCTCTGTGTGGCCATTACGGGTTCTGAGGCAAACGAATCGGAGTACGTTGCTGGTGCGCTCACCACTGTTCTAACGGCGAGGGAGGGATGAATCGGAAAATCGACGCATCCCTCCTCGTTGTAAACGCCTAGTCGCGATTGTTCTCTCGAAAGTTCATATAGATCAAACTCGATGGGTATAATTGGGCTGCTTCAAACGCCTAGTCACGATTTCCTCTTTTACACCGTAGCGGTGATGGGTACAAATTGTACCCACCACTGAAGGCTTTAAACGCCTAGTCGCGATTTCCTCTTTTGCACCCGCTACCAATTTGAGGTATCCTGGACCCGTAGGTCGGCTTCAAACGCCTAGTCGCGATTTCCTCTTTTGCACCTCCATGTTGTTTCATACCGTCTGAATGAACATACAACGTATGAAGATGTGAGAGGCTCCTCTAAAAAAGAGTATAGCATATGCGTCGTAGAGTCTGCAATCTCTAAAAACGAATATGAAAGCGATCTTGCTTCATCGAGAGCCTCTGCTCAAGCAGTGGTGAGTAAAACCTCTCGCAAATGGCAAAGTGCCCTGAATCTTCATGAGAGCAAAGAGAATTCTACTTATAGTTTTTAAGAAACTTTCCTCTGCTTCGAAGTTGGTATTTTGCAGCAGAGTGTTTCTCCTAGGTTTTCATCGCATTTTCAAGGGAAATCTTGTTGCTGCACTGCAAAGGGATTACTTGCTGCATTGCAAATATGTACAGAAAACCGTTGCTGCACTGCAAAGTGTCAATCTGCTGCATTGCAAAGTGTCAAATTACAAGTGCAAAGTCACAAATTACAATATACATCTATCGTACTAGTCCTTTGCGTCTCATTTGGTCAAGGTCAAATTCTACTGGCATGATAGGGCTGATCTTTGCCTCACCACAGGCCCAGCCAATCAAAGAAAATCCAAGTTGTAGTCCTTGAGCAATCGTAGGTGTCTGGCTTTGTGCGACCAGACTCAGGCATTCTTGCCACACCTCGACCATTTTTCCTTCGTCATAGTGTCCTTGATAGCCATGCAACAGTGCCTCGTGCGGCATGAAATCGTTGTAGTTGAGATGAATTGTTGCCGCAATTAAGAAGAGCCAGTATCCTACTTGACTTCCCTCCAAGATGGTGTCGGGTTCTCTACCTGCGTGGACATGTTCCCCACTCTGTACATCCACGAGTTCTTGCAATTCATCGGCAAGCCGCGATACAAGATAGCTCTGGCTATGATCTTGTAGTAACCGCGAGGTGTTCGATTGCTCACTCATATCGTTATCACGTAAATACAGATATACGCCGTAGAGTTGCCTCATCTTTACGCGAAGTTCTTCTGGTGCTTCAATAGGTACAGAGCCTTTGTCTATATGAAATTCATCTTCTTTCATCGGCGTTGCGTCTTGAGTATCGCGCTTCTTATACACCTCTTCGGGATCAAAAACACGCTCCATGACAACTTCGTAATCGTCGTCGGGGAGAAGACGCCGATAATAGCAACTTGAGTAGCCATCGTGACAGGCAGCACCGCCATGTTGTGTTACACGTACAAGGATACTATTCTCCTCGCAATTGACAAAAATATCGCGTACTTCCTGGCTATTCCCGGACTGCTCACCTTTACGCCAAATGGTGTTTCGTGAGCGGCTGAAAAAGTGTGTGAAACCCGTTTCTCGTGTTTTCTGTAGAGCTTCTTTGTTCATAAAGGCAACCATCAATACATTACCTGTAGCATCATCTACAACAACACTCGGAATGAGACCCTGACGATCAAAGCGTAACATGGTGTTCCTCAACTTTCCATCTCTCTTGCCAAACAACGAATGCGGTTACTTGCTTGATATAAAGATTTAGCATGGTCGTACAATGATACCTTGTTCTTGCAAATAGTGCTTCACCTCACACACACGAAACTCGCCAAAGTGAAATATTGATGCCGCTAAAACTGCATCAGCCTTACCAATCGTTAACCCATCGTAGAAGTGTTCAAGCGTACCAACGCCCCCGGATGCTATGACAGGGACTGAAACTGCATTTGATATGGTAGCATTTAACACCAGATCGTAGCCTTGCTTCGTACCATCACGGTCCATACTGGTCAAAAGAAGTTCACCCGCCCCTAGTGCAACACCTTGCTGTGCCCATTCCAGCACGTCTTTCCCTGTAGGAGTTCGCCCCCCGTGAATAAACACTTCATATCCACTGGGCATACCTGCATTTGAACGCGCATCAATTGCAAGGACGATGCATTGTGCTCCAAATTGTTCTGAGCCAGCATGAATAAGTTCAGGATACTGTACTGCCGCAGTGTTCAGTGAGGTCTTATCAGCACCTGCACTCAGCGTTGCACGAATATCTTCAAGAGTACGCAGACCTCCTCCAACTGTTACTGGGATAAATACCTGCTCTGCAGTTCGGCGTACAACATCAAGCATTGTCGCACGGTTTTCATATGAAGCGGTGATATCAAGAAAGACGATTTCATCAGCACCCTCCGCATTATAAAACTTTGCCAATTCTACAGGGTCGCCTGCATCCCGTAAGTCTACGAAGTTCACACCTTTGACGACTCGACCCTTAGCAACATCGAGACAAGGAATAATTCTTTTTGTGAGCATGCGTGTTTGCTACCTCTCTAGCTCTCGTATTGCCGCATGTAAGTCGATATCGCCTGTGTATAGAGCCTTTCCAACGATAGCACCCTCAACTCCCATTGCTGCTAAGATATGTAAATCGGCAAGTGAGCTGACACCACCAGAGGCAATCAAAGAATAGGTATTTGTGGACTGTATGATAGCTTCTTGCATACGTCCTATTGCCTCGATGTTTGGTCCAGTCATCGCGCCATCTCGTGCAATGTCTGTGTAGATAAAACGACGTACTCCTAGTACACTTAACTCAGTTGCCAGGTCTGTCGCTGCGACACCTGATGTTTCTGACCAACCTGTAATCGCTATCTTGCCATCTCGTGCATCTAACCCTATCGCAAGGCGGTCTCCATAGCGAGTAAGTGCTTCTTGTAGTAACGTGCGATTAGTTATGGCTACTGTTCCAAGAATAACGCGATCTACTCCTGCATCGAAAACCTGCTCGATATGCTCCATAGAACGCAACCCGCCCCCAAACTCTATAGGTATATGCGTGGCTGCTCTCACGCGTTTGAGTACAGCGAGGTTGACCGGATACCCTTGTGCAGCTCCATCGAGATCAACAATATGAAGCCATTTTGCCCCAGCTTTGTGCCAGCGAACCGCAACGTGTGCAGGATCACTATCATACACCGTTGTTTTTGCGTAATCACCCTGATATAGACGCACACATTGACCGTCTTTGATATCAATAGCAGGAAGGATAATCACGATTTCACCCACTTTACAAAATTATGAAGTAGTTGTAGTCCAAGCTTTCCACTCTTTTCAGGGTGAAATTGCGTACCCCATACTTGCTCCGTTGCAATCACACTACAATACGGTGAGCCATACTCAGTGATAGCCGCAACGCCTTGAGAGTTTTGCGGTTCAACATAATAGGAGTGTGCGAAATAAAAGTAGGTATTTTCTGGAATATCAGCAAAAATTGGCAAGTTCTCATGAAGCGGCTTGACCTGATTCCAGCCCATGTGTGGAATCTTCGGACCATGTGGAATGCGGCGTACCTCACCTTGAAACAAGCCAAGTCCATTCACCTCACCTTCGGCATGATGCTCTGCTAGCAATTGCATCCCCAAACAGATACCGAGAAATGGTTTTCCTTGTCGCGTAGCCTCACGGATAGCGTTATCCAAACCATGCTGAGTTATTTGTGCCATTGCGGAGCCAGCAGAGCCAACGCCAGGGAGCACGACCGCCTCCGCTTCTGCTATCACAGTGGAATCATTGGTCACCTGCACTGTAGCCCCAACGTATTCAAGAGCCTTCTCGATACTATGAATATTGCCTGCACCATAGTCAACTAATGCGATCATGCCTCTTATCCTTTTCCTTCGATACGCCAGGATATCATACCATTATTTCCCATAAATACAGCAAGTGCAAATCCAAGCCATCCTATGCTTGATGGCATACGTTCGGCATCAATAAGGTTCATCGTTAAGAGAGGGCAACAAAGCAACGCTGATTGCATAATCTCTAGCCAATTTTCAGGAAGTGCATTCAGTGAACGTAGCTTGGCGAGCAGGGGTTGTAACAAATATTCTTCTTTTGTGTGCAGAATAGCCCGACGTACAGGAGTCAATGAGTAATTGTGATTCACAATAATCGTTGTACCATCAACTTCTACTGAGATGGTATATTGCTGTGCTATTTCAGCAGGGAAATACATCCATGTAGCAAATATATTGTGGAACAGCGGCTTGATAACATCGAGCAAAGGCGAATGACGACCAGCGAATGCTGGATCAAAGTAAAGATAGTCCCTGTTATTCTCTAAAAAAACGTTGCCAAAATGAGCATCACCATGTCCAATAATGGTAAACATAGCACAAGCAGGGGTAAGCACTGTCATAGCTCGCTCAATCAACCCACCTAACGTATACTCCTGCTCAACGCCATTAATGCACCATTTATAGGACAGAAGCTTGTCAAACGCTATACTTCCCTTGTTGTTAGGAAGTACAACATGCTTGTTCCCATAGTAGTTTTTGAGGCGCTCACCAGCCAAACGGTGCCAAAAGAGTTGATGAATAGGAGCGTGTGCGTGCTCTTCCGCAGTACTATACGCAAGTGTTCGTGTGTAGAGCGCAAGTAAACGCTCACACTCACGTCTTTCAGCATTCACAAGTGTTTCAATAGCAACGTCCGTTGCGTGTCGTGTCTCAATGGAACGCATTAAGTCAAACATCACAGGCCAATGCACAACGGGATAGATCACCATTTGCTGTCCATGCTCATGCACAGTACGTACAGGTTTGACGATGTTGTATCCGACTTGTCGCAATACTTCGGCATGATAGTATTCTTCCAGAACTCCTTGCTCTTCCACATGCGTCTTGAAAAAATATTCCTCACCATCTACACGATAAAAGCCATTAAAAGAGTTAAGTGAAACAGCCTTGGGCGTAAGCGTCACGCTTTCTACCTGCAAATCCATATAAAGCGCAAACCAACGTTGTAACAGTCGTTCCGCTTTTTCTCGGTCGCTAAATTGCAACCGTTGAATGGTTGCGAGACTATCTATATCCTGTACAAGAGTAGGAAGTTTTGTTACGTCGGCAATAAGGAAATCTGGAGTGCTCTGTTCAAGTATCGTTTTAGCTTGCGATGTTTTTGCTCCTGTTAAAACAGCAATAGTTATAGCACCTGCCGCTCGCCCTCCTTGTATATCGCTAGGTGTGTCTCCTACAACCAGAAACGTTTGTATTCTATGACTATAAGAATTTTGTGTGTAATTAGGGTAAGCGGCTAGCAAGAACTGAAATGGGTGAGGTTTCACGAGAGATACATGCTTCCCTTGCGTAGTAAGTTCTATCTCCGCTCTAGCTATCTCGGCATGAGTAGTGATATGTTGGCTATCAAAATATGATAATAAACCATAGTTTTCAAGTGGAACGAGTGCTTCCTGTCCAGGCCGTCCTGTAGCAATGCCGAGCATGTATCCTTGTTGCTGAAGCTGTTCTAGTGTGCTTCGTAACTGTTCTACAGGCAATAGGGGTTCCTCAAAATGGATGCAGCCATATTTTCCCGCTTGCGTCGAAGCATGTCCATAATTCTGCGTGTAGAGTTCGTCACCTAGATACCATTCCTGAAAGAGTTGTTCGCAGAACTGCCAAGAGGGGCTATACCGCACGAAAACGTCTTCTACAGGTATGCCTAACGCTTGACTGGCATACTTATTGAAACGCTTTATCAGTTCAAGACCACTATATCCATCAAACGCAGGGCCGTTTATCGCATCGAGGATATGAATATCGTGTATCTCTTTGTCTGCTACAGTTGCTAGCTGTTCCCTAAAAGTCGCAATCCAATCCTCGTCGGCTGGTCGTAGTGGAAGCAACGCCTCTTTATTCGGAACCAGTGTAAGCAGATGAATCAGGTATAAGCAAAATCCACAATAGCACGTATCCCAGTTAGAATTGACCGCTCTCGACTTAAAGCCTACAATCGCTGCCTCTGGAAGAATACTTCGACTGGTTGCACGGCTTGCGTCTGCTGTTATCACAGGCTGATATGCATTGGTCGTATTTTCTATATTCCAATAACGCGGACTATACAGCAATTCATGAATGACCAGCCCTGCTGTATCCCAGTATGCTTCCTCACTGGTGATAACACCATCAAGGTCAAAAATAATAAGCTTTGTATTACTCAACGTCCCACCCGTTTCAATCGTTCGTGTAAGCTATGTACCCTGCTAGATGCTTCATTGAAGCGGTAGGTAAGCGGCATAATACTAATATTAATGGCTCCAATACTACGTAGTAGTGCCACAGTCTCCAGTAGTTCAAAAGCAGTACCACCTAAGCGCACTACACCAGAAATGGTGTACCATCCTGGATTTGCTGATGTCGAGACCTCGGACATGGAGATACGTAATTCAGCACGAGAGCTGAGCGTTTTCAGGTGTTGCTGTAATTCATCAGAGATACGTTGTATTGCTTCATGGCTCTCCGCTTGCACTTGTGCGGTCAACATAGAACGCTCACGTGCCTGTGTTTGTGCCTCAATCAATTCCAAAAGTGTCTCCGCAACTTTGAGTGCCGACGTTTCCTCTATCAATTGACTCGAATTGGCTATAAGACATGCCTGCGAACGCAATACCATACCATCATCTAATAACTTCAAGCGATTTTCACGTAGTGTTGTTCCTGTTTCAGTAAGGTCTACGATCAAATCAGCAGTGTCGGTTAATGGTGCTGCTTCTAATGCTCCATGAGGAGAAAAGATTTTACAGTGAGTAATATTGTGCTTACGTAAGAATTGATTGGTCAGAATCGGATATTTTGTGGCTATACGAAGACCACGACCTCTATGAGCAAGGTAGTAACCGGAGAGATGCCAGAGGTCCGCGCAATTGCTCACGTCAATCCACGTTTCAGGTACCGCGACGACGAGACTGCACACACCATAACCAAGCTCAGTCTCTAACACCATCAGGTCTTCATCAATAGTATCGTCATCATCTCGTTCATCTCCATAGCCACGATGTTCAGCAAGAATATCGTAACCAGTGATACCGAACGTGGCATCACCACTTTGAACCAGCAATGGAATATCTGCGGCACGCTGAAATACAACCTCTACATTCGGCATACTCTTGATGCGTGCGAGATACTGACGTGGGTTACTCCTGTTGACCTTTAACCCACACTCGGCAAGAAAATTCAGTGTTGCTGTCTCTAATCCTTTACTAGGAAGAGCCAGACGTACTTTTGCGTCAGCACTCACCGCTGCACCTCTTTCATACCTTGAGCGAGTGACTCGCTATTTACAACCTGCTCTTCTCCCGTAATAAGATCATGCACAGTCACTACGTTTTTTTGCCGTTCGTCCTCGCCCACAATCAATGCAAACGGAATGTTTTTTTTTGATGCCTGTTTCAAGCCAGAACTTACTCCATGTCCAGACACGTCAAGCTCTACAGAAATACCTGATGAACGCGCGATACGTGCTATATGTAATGCGTATGGCATCTCCTCTATATGAACAGGAATAACAAGTGCTTGCATACTTTTTGTAGCAGGAAGTTCGTCTTTAGCGACAAGTGTAAGGAGACGCTCAACACCAAAAGCGAAACCACACGCACCCACATCACGCGTACTCCCAACGGCACGCATTAAACGATCATAACGTCCACCACCGCAAAGTTGTGTATCAAATCCATCTGCTTCCTGCGCATGTATCTCGAATACCAACCCCGTGTAGTAGCTCACACCGCGCCCAAGCGAAAGATTGAGAATAATGTGTTCGCGTGGCACGCCTCCCTGCTCAAGAATTGAGACCAGTTGTCGCAGTTCTTGCAAAGGCTCAGTATCAAGTTGATAGCGTTGCAGCAAGTCTTGTAAGGCATCAAACACATGTGGTGGTGGTCCTGAAATAGCATGTAGTTCACGCAAAAAATCCAATGCGAAAAGAATTTGACGCCGTTGCTCTCCACGTTCCATCTTCCATAAGAAACGTTCAACCACCTCGCTCCGTGCCTCATCATCGCGAAAAGATATACTCATTCCACCTAACAGCGACGTAATGTATGTAGGGACCGATTTATCGCGTCCGTCCTGTGTCGAAATTGATGCATTGCGTCCGTCCTGTGTAGGGACCGATTTATCGCGTCCTTCGAGCGGATAGAGTGCCTCCAGACGTGCCTGTGCCAACTGCTCACCCTCTTCTGACCGGCTAATTTGCTCCATCAAGCTGAGCAGAAGACGCGCGGCTTGATCGTCGAGGTGCAAGCGGTTAATAAAGCCACTCGCGACTCCAATATGTCCCAATTCCAGGCGATAGGCTGGAATATGCAGTTCTTGCAACACGTCACACGCAAGCTGCACCATCTCGGCATCGGCAGAAGCGGCATGTCCACCAAACAACTCGATCCCAAATTGCGTATGCTGGCGATACCGACTGCGCCCAGGTGCCTCGTAGCGGAAAATCGGTCCTGCATATTGAAAGCGCAAGGGCAACGACTGTTGTTGATAGGAATCGAGGTAGAGACGACAGATCGAAGCCGTATACTCTGGGCGCAAACACAGATCGCGATGATGTAACCGAAACGCATAGATGTTTTGCCACAATTCCTGACCAAAGCTAGCTTGAAACAGATCGCTTCGTTCAAGAATCGGCGTATCAATCAAAGCATAGCCCGCACGCGCCACGAGCGTTGTTAAACGGTTTGTTATCCATTGGGAGTTTTGTTGCGTTTCTGGCAAAGAATCATGCATTCCACGCAAACGCTCCACACGTTTTTTCATGCTCTATCCTCTCAGCGAATAATCATGGTGCCAGCACCTTGCTCGGTGAATAACTCGCGCAGCAACACATGCTTTTCGCGACCATCAACAATATGTACACGTGGTACAATCGCCAACGCGTCTAAGCACGCCTCCACCTTTGGAATCATGCCCCCATTGATGATACCATCTGCGATTAACTTTTTCGCCTCTTGTTCACTTAACTCTGAGATTAATGTGCCATCGGCATGCCGAATACCCACAACATTGCTCAAGAAGATGAGTTTTTCCGCATTGAGCGCACTCGCGAGATGCGATGCTACAAGGTCTGCATTGATATTTAAACACGTACCGTCCGGTCCCTCGCCCAGTGGTGCAATGACAGGAATATAATTCTGCTCGATCAGTGCTTGTACAGGCGTTGGATCAACCGATTCAACCTCACCGACAAACCCCAGACGTTCATTCAAAATACGCGCTCGCACCATACTACCATCGGTTCCACTTAGCCCAATCGCTTTCCCACCCATGTGTGATGCCATCAAGACTAAGCCTTGATTGACCTGTCCGAGTAACACCATACGCACAACTTCAAGGGTTGGTGCATCGGTCACACGCAAACCATTTTCAAAGCGTGTCGGCAGGTGCAATTTATCAAGCCACTCATTGATATAGGGACCACCACCGTGAACAAGCACAGGGCGAATGCCAAGTTTCTGTAGCCACACAATATCTTGTAGCACAGACTCTTGATGCTCAAGCGTACTGCCACCTAATTTTATCACGAG
>CAXTWV010000181.1:0-7040 GCA_964248005.1 uncultured Ktedonobacteraceae bacterium
CATAATCGGTCCCTACGAAGCACTGTATCTTTTCTGCAAAGCAGACACGGGAAGCGCGGAAAGATGTACATCGACAAGGGCCGGTTCTCCACGCTCAGTCATCGCAAGTGCCGCCTTGAGACCTGGCAGGAGGTCTGCTCTTTTTTGTACTACCCAGCCGTGAACACCCATACCTTGCGCAAGGTGCGCGAAGTCAAGCCGTGGTTCACCGAGACCAGCAACTGCATCAAGTAATCCTTCACTACTACTCGCAAGTGTGCCGCGCAGACGTAACATCTCTAGCTTGATAATGTCATAACTGGCATTGTTGCAGATGATTACCAGCACGGGAAGGGAATAGTGCGCAGCAGTCCATAGCGATTGAATAGTGTACATCGCTGAACCATCACCAGTTACAACGATAACAGGCCGTTGTGGAGCACCAATCTTCGCGCCAACCGCGACAGGAACACCACCACCGATAGAGGCCCCACGTACTGTCAAATAGGAAGTGACAGGTGTCCCTGCGTTCAGCACGTATTCCACCATTGACTGACGCGCGGTAATTGCCTCATCCACAAGAATAGTATCCGCAGGTAGAATTTGGCGTAGAGCTTGCATGAGTTCAGCAGGATGTATAAGTCCGTCAGGATTAGTAGTGTTTTGTTGAGTAGGTTGAGGAGATGATGCCATATCACCATCCTTCTCCTCTTCTCGTTTCACATCGCCCTGTTGTTGCTCAAGGACTGTAACAAAGTACGCAAGTGTTGTCGTTACATCGCCGTAGAGAGGGAAACTGCCTCGCTCATTTTTACCCAGCGCACTCAGATCATCCGTGAGATGAAGCACCTGTGTTCCAGGAGCCACAACAGGGGCGGGATCGTTTGCATAGAAAAATAAAGTGGTGAAACTGCTCACTCCTACGAGAAAGAGGAGATCAGCCTGAGCAAGCATAGCGCGACGTTCTTCTGAGAAGTAGGGAAGCCACGTACTCTTAGGATGAATATGCCCATCGAGTCGTCGCGGGAAAGGCTCATAAATAATATGTGCATTTGTGTGGGCTGCCAGTTTCCCAATATATTCATGAGCCGCTTGCTCTATGTCACCGACAAATATGATAGGCTGTTGTGCCGCAAGCAGCAATGAAGCCGCTCGTTCAATGTCGTGCGTAGGTGCTTGTCCCAAAGCTGGAATATGGAGTTCAGGAATTTGAGGGCTGTTCCCATTCGCCATACGAGGAGTGTCTGTAAGCACATTCGTCGGCAGAATCAAACACACTGGCCCCTGTGGTGCTGTTAGTGCGATAACAGTTGCACGATATAATACTGCCGCGAGTTCGCTAGCGTCCTTGACAGTCCATACCCACTTACATTCGGCGCGAGCAATACTTTCGATATCGCTAGCAAGGGGCGAATCTTCGAGCAGGTGACGTGTATCATGGTCGCCAACCGTCACAACCATTGGCACTTGTACACGGCGTGCATTGTGTATGTTGGAAAGCCCATTTGCTAATCCAGGTCCAAGATGTAGGTTGACTAATGCTGGCATTCCTGTCATCCGTGCGATACCGTCAGCAGCACCCGTTGCGCTATTCTCTTGCAGGAAGAGCAAAAACTGCAATTCGGGATATCGCGCCAATGCATCCATAAAAGGAGCTTCTGTCGTGCCAGGATTCCCCAACACATAGCGATAACCATACTGAATGGCAGCCTGAAAAAAGAGGTCGGCTCCCTGTTGAGGTACATCTGTATATGGCACGGCTTGGATTCCCTTTCATCTCGTCGAACACTACAAGTACTGTATCACAAGCGTTGTCTTTGTGTCGAACACTTCAAATAACACGAAATGTGCAGAAATACACAACGGACGCCCACAAGGGGCTAACCCTACTATATTACGCGTCCGATGCATGCCGTCTATAGTAGGGTTAGCCCCCTGTGGGCGTCCATTGTATCCCATCTCCAATACATTAATTAACACGTTGGCTTTATCCTATGCGCCGCATAGCCAGCGCGAGTGTGCCCTTACCATCACTTTTCCCTCGCGGGTAATGTGCTGAAATCTGCTACATTCCTGGCCTTTCGCTGGCAAAGGCTCAAGCCAACTCTGTATTTCGAGTTGGTCGCCAAAGCGAGGACTGTCAACATATTCGATATCGTAAGAAAGCGGAGCTAGTACTGTTGTGTCTGGGAGGATGCCATGCTTCGCATATGTCTGCCAGCTTGCGTTGTCTAACATTTCGACAGCAGAGGCATTATTGAGATGTCTTGCTGAGTCGATATCGGAGAACTGGACATGCGAAGTTGTAATTTCTGGCATCGTTTCAGGAGATGCTGGAAGAGGTGCTTCTGGCTGCTGTGGCATAGGTCCGTCGGGAAGCCAGACACGAACTGTCTCTTCTGGAAGGCGTGCCGGTCGTCCATGAGCATCAACATAGACCCAGAGCGACCGCGCAGAAATAGCAGGTTGCTCATTTGACATCTCCGCAAGATATGCTTCATAGCCTCGTTGCGCCGTGATGCGTGTAAAGCCAATTCCGTAAGTCTTTAATTGTAGTTTTGTATGCACAGGGACTGGTGCTACAAAAGAAATAATAGATCGTTTGACAACCCAATGACCATTTCCAGAAAGTTGCGCATCTTCGGCATCCAGCCCTGCTATTTCCTGCATATATCGCAAGAATGCTGCAGGTGTAAGAACGCTATCACAGTTGCACTCATCATAACGAACGGTATGTGTCCGCCAGAATTGTCGATTCATGGACTCTCCTTGCCGTAATGATGCAGTTTGAGAAAAGGGTGAAGGAAGCGGTCGTTACCGCTTCTTCCATCAGAGTTCGACCGACGAACTGACTATTGTACAGGTCGGCATAGAAGCCATGTCGCGCAAGCAACTCCTCGTGCGTACCCTTCTCAATAATCGTACCATGATTCATGACCAGAATCAGGTCTGCGTCACGAATGGTCGAGAGGCGATGAGCAATCACAAAGCTTGTTCTATCCTCCATCAGGTCAGACATAGCCTTCTGAATCTGCACTTCAGTTCGGGTATCAACGCTACTGGTCGCTTCATCCAGAATCAGAATTTCTGGATTGGCGAGGAAGGCACGAGCGATAGTCAGCAATTGCTTTTGCCCTTGCGAAATGTTCGTCGCATCCTCGTTCAACACGGTATCATAGCCATCAGGAAGCGTCCGAATAAAGTGATCAGCATTAGCAGCTTTGGCGGCACGGATAATTTCGTCTTCCGTCGCGTCCTCACGACCATAGGCGATATTCGCGCGTATCGTACCGTTGAAGAGCCACGTATCTTGCAATACCATACCAAATGTGCGACGCAACGCTCCACGTTTAATCTGCGTGATATCTATGCCATCCACCAGGATACGACCACCGTTGACCTCGTAGAAGCGCATCAATAGATTAACAAGGGTCGTTTTACCAGCACCAGTCGGACCAACAATGGCGATTGTCTGTCCAGGTTGCACAGAGATGTTCATGTCTTCCATCAACACATTGTCTGGTTTGTAGCCAAAGCGCACATGCTCGAACTCGACCTCGCCGTGGATTCCAGCGGGGATAATAGCATTGACCTCTTGCTCTTCCTCTGCCTCATCGAGCAACTCGAAGATGCGTTCCGCCGATGCCATCGTCGATTGAATCACGTTGGCAAAGTTCGCGAGTTGAGTGATTGGCTGCGTGAATTGCTGGGCATACTGAATGAACGCCTGCACGTCACCGATACTAATCGAGCCTCTCGTCACCAGAATGCCACCACCGACGGCAACAAAGACATAGCCAAGGTTGCCGATACAGCGCATGAGCGGCATAATCGTGCCAGATGCGAACTGTGCTCGCCAGCCAGCATTGTACAGTTTCTCGTTCAGCTCGGTAAATTCGGCAATGGATTTGCTTTCGTGTCCAAATGCCTTGACGATTCTATGACCTGTATACATCTCCTCGACATGCCCGTTGAGTTGTCCAAGCACGCGTTGCTGGCTTCTAAAGTAGGTTTGTGACCTCTTCGCAATGCCTATTGTGACAAGCAGACTAAGCGGCAAGGTTAACAACACAACGAGACTGAGCAGTGGGCTAATCGTCAACATCATCACGATAACACCGATCAATGTAACCGCCGACGTGATGAGTTGTGTAATGCTTTGCTGCAACGTGGTACTGATATTATCCATATCGTTGACGATGCGGCTAAGAATATCTCCATGTGGGCGTGAGTCGAAAAACTTGAGCGGCAGGCGCGATAGTTTCTGATCCACTTCCGTGCGTAGCCGATAGACTGTGCGTTGTGCTACACCAGCCATGACATACTGCTGGATATACATGAATATTGCACTAATCACGTAGAGACCAAGCAGAATAAGTAAGACCGTCGCGATATACGTGAAATCAATCTTTGCACCCGGTATATGGCGAAATTTCGCGATAAGGCCATCAAAAAGTTTGGTAGTTGCTAATCCAAGTATCTTTGGACCGACAATATTGAACACGGTGCCGATGATAGCCGCGCCAAGCACGATCAGCAGGCGATATTTTTGTGGGACAAAGTAGCCGAGCAGACGTTTGGCTGTCCCTTGAAAATCTTTGGGTTTCTCCACAGGACGGCCCATCGCGCCCATAGGCCCTCTCATCGGCATGCCGCCCTGTTGGTCGCTGGGTCGCCGTGGACTACGTTCTTCGCTCATGCAATTTCCTCCGCGATTTCATCCATTGAGAGTTGCGAGGTGACGATTTCACGATAGACCTCACTGCTCCTCATCAAACTCCGATGGGTGCCGATACCAACCATGCGCCCCTCATCCAAAACGATTATTTGATCCGCGTCCATGACGGTACTGACGCGCTGTGCCACGATGAGTACAGTGGAGTCAAGCGTTTCTCTTTTGAGTGCCGCACGCAATTTAGCATCGGTCTTAAAGTCCAGAGCCGAGAAACTATCATCGAACACGTATACTTCTGGCCTTCTTACCAAAGCGCGTGCTATCGAGAGACGCTGCTTCTGACCACCAGAGACATTCGCGCCACCTTGCTCGATGGTGGAATTAAAACCGTCTTTCAGGTCTGTGATGAACTCGCTTGCTTGCGCGACATCTGCCGCGTGCCGTATCTCTTCGTCCGATGCATCTTCCTTGCCATAACGAATATTCTCAGTAATCGTGCCAGAGAAGAGAACAGCGCGTTGTGGTACAAAGCCGATTTTCGCACGCAGGTCTTGCTGTGCCAGTTCACGGATATCAACACCATCCACACAGATATGCCCACTGTCGATATCATAAAAGCGTGGTATCAGACTGACGAGGGTTGATTTGCCGGAGCCAGTGCCTCCAATAATTGCTGTAACCTGACCAGGTTTGGCACTGAACGAAATGTTGTTAAGAGCCGGCACTTCGGCACCTGGATAACTAAACGTCACATCCTGGAACTCAACATAGCCACGTTCCGCATCAGCGTGCTTCACCTGCTCTGCATCTGAAATCTCTGGCTCAATTGCCAGCACTTCGTTGATACGATCTGCCGAAGCTGCCGCACGCGGAAGCATAACAAACATCATCGAGACCATCAGGAGGCCAAACAGAATCTGCATAGCATATTGCAGGAAAGCGATAAGCGAACCAACTTGCATCTGCCCATTGTCAATGCGCATAGCACCAAACCAGACGATAGCAACACCTGAGACGTTCAAGACAAACATCATAAGAGGCATCAACCACGCGATAATCCTGTTGACTCGAATTGCGACATCGGTGAGATCAAGATTCGCCTCGTCAAAGCGTCTCTCCTCATACTTCATACGGTCGAACGCGCGAATGACACGCACTCCTGTCAAGCCCTCATCCAGCACAAGATTAAGCTTGTCAAGCTTTACCTGCATGACGCGGAAGAGTGGAATAGCTCTACTCATGAGAAGCACGATGGCACCAACCAGTATCGGCATGATGACCACGAGAATCCAGGAGAGACCAGCATCCTGAGTAACGGCGAGAATAATGCCGCCAATAATCATCATAGGAGCAGTAATCATGATACCCAGAATGATAACCCAGACTTGCTGCACCTGCGTAGTATCGTTAGTAGTACGAGTAATCAGAGAAGCCGTGCTCACAGTGTCGAACTCGTGTAGCGAAAACTGCTCCACACGCGTAAATAGTTGAGCGCGAATAATCTTACCATACCCAACGGCAACTCTCGCAGCAAAAAAACTACCAAAGACCGCACAGATCACGCCGCCCAATGTGATGAGCAACATCACACCACCTGTGCGCCAGATATAGCCGTTATCGCCCTTTACAATGCCGTTATCTACGATATCCGCCATCAATTTGGGCAGATAAAGGTTCGCCATAGCTTGTGCGAAGGCCAGCACCAAGACGATTGCAACCAGCAATCGGTACGGCTTCATGAACCGTAGCAACTTAATCATATATGTTCCTCACTATTCCAATCCATGTACTGCTCGTTTGCAGCTTTTTCATGATAGTAATGGAAGACCCTGGATAGAAGGTCTGACAATTGAATGCATTGTTCCTCACCGAGATAGTCAATTAATCCGTCGAGGGATGCGTGAAACTCTTCTTCGGCCTTGTGCGCAACATCCTGACCTTTCTCAGTTAGTGTGATACGTACCACACGACGGTCTATATCGTCGGCGTGCCGTACAACAAATCCATTCGCTTCCAGCTTTTTCAATATCTGCGTGACGGTTGGAGAAGTCACGCGAAGGATTTTACTGATCTCCGATACCGTTATAATAGCATTGTTGTGTTTCATGCCTTTTCGGACACAAAACAGAACCTTGATTTCGCTCGGTGTACAGCCAGCGACAGAGTGTTCATGCCAGCCAGCCTTATGAAATTGCATAAAGGAGCGTAGCAACTTCTCTGCGGTTGTATCAGTGCGAATAACCATGTATTCCCCTTTGAATAGATAGATAAGTAACTATGTTACCATTTAATTTAGTAGGCAACCTAAGTATATATCGGAATTATGGTTGTGTCAATAGATGCAAAAAGCATTTCATGATTAGAAATTCTGTAGTGGGAGAAGCCA
>CAXTWV010000181.1:7140-10105 GCA_964248005.1 uncultured Ktedonobacteraceae bacterium
GCTATTCACCACTGATAAATGTATCATCAAACGTCGTCTTCTCATACAACTCGGCAACGGGGAACTCGACACTTAAGCTGGTTAACTGTATCGTAGCTTCTTGCGTGAGATTGCGCATGATCCAGTAGTCTTTTTCTCGACGATACAGTTGCACACGCATGACTTGTGTGTCAATAAAGAGGATTTCTTGTACGGTGGGAATATTTTGATATAACTCAGATTTTATGCCTCGGTCACGCGCTTTGGTTCCTGGTGAAAGTACTTCCGCAACCAGACAAGGATGATGTATAACTTTTTTAGCATGGTAGTCCCGTCGATCACAGCTAACCGATGCATCTGGGCAAAGACAATTCTTCTCGTCTGCAAGTTCGATAAACACATCTGAATTGTACACGAAGCAAGGACGTTTCCGCAGTCGTTCGCCAAGAATTCCGGTTAAATTTGCCCCTATGATCGAATGGTCTGGTGTGCCATGCGGGCTTGTGTAGGTGTAACCGTCAATATACTCGTAACGATGCTTAGCATCATGTTCAGCGAGAGCAAAGAAAGCTTCGAGGCTCATTCTTTCCTGATGCTCCTTGTGATGTAGTGCCATTATTTTTTTTGCTCTCACTTTACACAAATTACACGAATTTTGCCCATATCAATGTAAACGCCATATCCAAAAGTAGCCGGGTCCATTGGCATCTTGATAGGGAACCTTCTCAACAAGGTCATATTTATGACTCCGAACAATGGCGGTGGTTATAACATCTGCGGTTGAGACAGGATAGTTATAGTTTAATTGAATAACATTAAAGTAACCATCTTCGACGGCTTTTGCATAAGCGGGATCACCGAAGTAATAATGCCCCTGCTTATCACTATATTGAAAAAATTGAAGACCAACCCACTGCCAGTTATAGGTCTCATTTTCCAAATTATAACGAGAAACCTCGAATTGTTCCGCAAGATAGTGACCATTGCCTTTCCGCACTTGCGTTTTGAGCGCGTCGGTAAGGCTGGTTGTAGGCGGCCAACTCGAAAACATAAATATCGCCTGTGGTATAAGTACGAGGAAGAGAATCAGGCAGATTGCCAGACCAGAGAGCAGATAGCGACCGTATGATGAAATTCTTTGTCGGAAGCCAGAGAGTTGTGCCAATACATAACCTGCCATAGGCATCAAGAAGAACATACTAAAACCTAGATGTTTATCCATTGAGGTTAGTTCTGCTTTGTAGACGTGATACGTGGGGATTAGCAGAGAGGAACCCAGGAGCAAGAGCGCTATCAATAGGTCCTTCCTACGAACAAACAGAAGACTAGTCATTCCTATGAGAAAGGATATAGCTGTTAACTGAAGGATATTCTCGACTAATGCGACACGTGAATAGACGTATTCAGTCTGGCGATTTGTTGTTGTGGCACTCAGCGCGTGAAACATAGATGGATTATAATGAATAGCAATAAATAGGGCCACCCCCGCACTTAGTATCAAGGATGCTATTCCCAGCGACCCACGAATGAGTGCAGCACGCCATCCTAATCTAAGCAAAGTAACGAGTACGAGTAGTACGAGAATAGATGGAATGAAAAGTAGCGCGGCGTACTTTGCGAAAAAAGCAAGCACCAGGACTGGTCCAATGACGAGAGCAATCCAGGGACGTTTTGCTTGGCTAGTCTTCACCGCTATAGCTGCTCCTAGAGCTATCAGACAGAGACAGAGAGGATCATAAGTTGCTAAGCGACTGAGAAAGAGTACCGGAGCCTGACAGATAAAAAATATAGCCGCAAAGATAGCACTTTTCTCATCGAAAAGTCGCTTTGTTACATAATATCCACAGGCTGTGACAATCAACATACACACCAGGCTAAAGAAACGTACCAGTTCAAGTCCCCCTACCATGTCAAGCATACCAGCAATAATCGGGAAGACATATGGATTTCCTGAAAAGTAGGTACTGTAGTTATCCAATACTACGGGAGCACCTAACCAGTGTTGCACAATTTGCCGTCCTGCATAAATGTACAATGCTTCATCTTGAAAAGCGGTATTTTGAAGTAGCAACAAAGAAACTATCGCTTGAAAGACTAAAATCACGGGAAGTGACCACTTAGAGGTTGTCAATGTCTTCAATTGATGTTTCCGTGTTACCTGTCTAACTTCTATTATTTGCTGGCTTTGCTCGGAAAAAATCTCGATCATGTTGTATACCTTATTATATATTTAATGTAAAAAACTATAACACACAAAAAACGTTACGTTACAAAGGCATAACGCTTTAACCTTCGCTAACGCCTGGGCGTTAGCGAAGATTGGGATGTACTGATGTAAGCATCAATACATCCGAGCTACCGCCTGTGAATGTAGATTAGACACAAGTTGACTCATAGCCGCTAATGAATAAGGGTCTGATGCAAGTGACCAACTCTTGATTTGTGCAGCAGAGGCATTCAATGCTGGACTCCCTTCATGATAGAGAAGAGCATAAACCTGTGGAGTATCATCGACCGCCTGACCGAGTTCTGTTAACCAGTTGGCCTTTTGCTGCGCAGGTCCGTCCATACTAACCTCTACAATAATTGGTTTTGTTGGATAATGGTTTACCAAGTCGTGCAACGCTTGCACAGGATTTCCCCATTTCGTTCCAGGGTAGTTGATAAAATCTTGTAGAACTGCGTCAATCGCTGATGCCGGTGGAGCGAACTGTTGATCGTGCAAAGGATCAGCCATTCCCCATACCCATGCAACATTCTTAGCACCGAGTTGGTTAAAGATGGTACGCACATGCAGCCACGCCTGTGAGACATCTTGAGGAATACCACCATTTGCAACGCCGGATGACAATGACCAGTTTTTATCGGCCTGAAGCAAGATGGTCAGATAGACGGGTTTGTCATAATTGCGGATGTCTTCCGCCCATTGCCGGATTTCCTGGTCATGCAGCCCATTGATGATTGAAAGTAAGCCAGCATCTAACGA
>CAXTWV010000182.1:0-4338 GCA_964248005.1 uncultured Ktedonobacteraceae bacterium
TTCAAAAGCCATTCGATGTTGATGAGTTTTTGCAAGTCCTTGAAAAAGCATTGATGTAGGTCTGTATTTCCATGTGAAGCAAGAGAGCAAAAGTGTGGGCGAGGAATACAACGGACGCCCACAAGGGGCTACCCTACTATACGACGTTCTTGCGTGCAAAGCATGTCGTATAGTAGAGTAGCCCTTGTGGGCGTCCGTAAGCTTAACTACCACATTATTTCGTTAATCTGCATTAGCGGTGCCTTCCCATAATCTTTCTCTTCATAAAGCGTACAAAAGGTGTTGTGTTAGACTACCTTGGCTCGTAATGTTGATCGTTGACGTAGTTTGACAGCTAGTATTGTCAGACGCACAGTCAGGCCGCGTGGAAAAAAGCGCGACGAATTGGCAAGTAGCGTATTTTGCCTGCCGGATATCACGGAAGGGCGTCCCTGCTCAAGTGCCCGTAATCCGACCTGCACGACTTTTTCTGGCGTCTCCATTTTGCCTGGAGTGCCATACTGAGGACCGACCACATCAAAGAAGCTAGTGGATGTTTCTCCTGGACTTAATGCTAAAATGCGCACACCCTTGGTCCGATATTCACCCCACAGTGCTTCGCTGAATGACAGCACAAATGCTTTACTCGCGCCATACACGGCCATATAAGGTATTGGTTGAAATGCAGCAAGTGACGCGACGTTGATGATAGCACCCTGATGACGTGCCAGCATCAAGGGTAAAAAGGAATGCGTCAGATCGACCAATGTGGCGACGTTCAGCATAATTTCCTGCTGCTCACGCGCGGCGTCAAGTGTATCGAACTGACCATGCACCCCAAAGCCTGCGTTATTGATCAGGATATCAACGGTCAGGCCACGCTGCTGCGTCTCCTCAAACACGGTATGTGCAACCCCTACACGGCTCAGATCGGCGACAATGACCTCAGCACGAATAGCATACTGAGCCGCCAGCTGACTGGCGAGGGTGCGCAATTTCTCCTCCGAACGTGCAACGAGAATAAGATGTGTACCTCTGGCTGCTAATGCCTTCGCGAATGCAGCACCAATGCCTGATGATGCACCTGTGATAAGTGCGGTTTTCTCTTTATACAGATTCATGACTCTTTTCCTCCATAGCAACGATGACTAGTTCTAGGCTCTTGTCTCTCGATGTGGACAGTGCCAAGATACATAGATGATATACTCGAATGTGGATACTGTCAAGATGAGAAAGAGGTGTTTAGAATGAAGCAGGAAGAAAATCGTGCCTATCATCATGGAAATCTACGGCGTGCGTTACTGGATGCGGCATTACAACTCGTAGCGGAACGTGGCATTCCTGATTTTACCTTACGTGAGGTGGCGCGACAGGCTGGTGTAAGCCATAATGCGCCGTATCATCATTTCGCGGATAAGGCCGAACTCGTCTCCGCCCTGACTATTGAAGGGTTTCAAACGCTGGAACGGGCAGTGCGTTCGACCTATGAGCAGACTGCAGGAACCCCTTTAGAGCGAACATTGGCGATCAGCGGCGCATATCTCAACTTCGCCCTCGAAAATCAGGCGGTGTTTAGCCTGATGTTTCGTCCAGAATTACGTCAATCATCCCACAATGTGCTGGAATTCGATGGGGCAGTGAAAAGAGCTTTGGATGCCACTGTTCAGGTCTTATTGGACGGTATTACTGCTTCACAGCAAGCAGGCTTACTGACAACAAAACTTCCATTCGATATGCTAGCACTGACACTTGTGTCAACGATACATGGTCTGACGGTGATGTTCTTAGATAATCTCCTAGTCGAGAAAAAAGCGGCACCTTCTCAAGGAGAGCCTGAACAACTTATGATGCAAGTGATGCATGTGGTGGCGCAGGGACTCATGGTACGGTAGTGAAAGACAAGGAAAGGATTGACAGATTCTAACACTCCTCTAACACTCCTCCTACGTTGTTCTAACACAATGTATGGCATACTTATGCACAGAAGCTAACGCGCAAGGGCAATACCAAAGGCACAAGGACATGAATGCACAGAGCAACTCTTCACAATTTAGTGAGAATATATACACTCCACGCTCAACTCAATCGGAGCAACGTGTGCGGTGTGCAAATTGTGATATTGAAATCCTTTGGCCTGCGATAGTCGTACAGGAAACATCCTACTGCTGTACTGGCTGTGCTGGTGGTGGTCCTTGCACTTGTGATTACTCGCTCTATCGCTCGGTAAATATTTCAGGTGTCATTCACTATGGAACCGAGTATGGACGTGAGCAAGAACAATAACACCGTTTGTTCAAGGATATAACGAAAAGGAGTATGCATCGTGGCAAAGATTCGTCCTGTTGGCGACCGCGTGGTCGTAAAGCCAGCAGCAAAAGAGGAAGTCACTAAGAGCGGCATCGTTCTTCCCGATACAGCGAAAGAGAAGCCCCAGGAAGGCACTGTGATCGCCGTTGGTAGTGGACGCTTGTTGGACAATGGAGACCGCTCACCAGTTGACGTACACGAGGGAGACCGCGTGTTATTCGCCAAATATGGTGGTACCGAGTTCAAATTGGACAACGAAGAGTATCTTGTATTGAAAGAAAACGACATCCTGGCTGTTCTCAGTTAGTTGTCGAAGGAGATAGAAAAACATGGCAAAGCAACTCGTATTTGACGAAGAGGCTCGTCGCGCTCTTAAACGCGGTATCGACACTCTTGCAGGTGCAGTCAAGACCACACTTGGACCAAAAGGCCGCAACGTTGCCCTCGACAAGAAGTTCGGCGCACCTAGCGTCACTCATGATGGTGTGACCGTTGCGAAAGAAATTCAGCTCGAAGACCCATTTGAAAACATGGGCGCACAACTCCTCAAAGAGGCCGCAACCAAGACCAATGATGTCGCTGGCGATGGCACAACCACAGCAACAGTATTGGCTCAAGCTATCGTCAATGAAGGCTTGAAGAACCTCGCCGCTGGTGCCAACCCAATGCAATTGAAGTACGGCATTGATCGCGGCACAGAAGCGGTCGTTGCTTACCTTCGCAAGTCCGCTATTCCTGTCGATGGTCAGAAAGAGATCGCACAGATCGCCACCGTTTCGGCAGCCGACGAGCAGATTGGACATCTCATCGCTGAAGTTATGGACCGTGTTGGTAAAGACGGCGTAATCACCGTTGAAGAGTCACGCGGCATCAACTTCGAGACCGAGTATGTCGAAGGTATGCAGATCGACAAAGGCTACATCTCACCATACTTCGCAACCAACACAGAGAAGATGGAAGCCTCGATTGAGAATCCATACATCCTAATCACCGACAAGAAGATCAGCGCGGTGCAGGATATCCTCCCCGTTGTTGAGAAGATGGTACAGCAGGGCAAGCGCGAAATCGTCATTATCGCAGAAGACGTTGATGGCGAGGCATTGGCAACGTTGGTTGTCAACAAACTCCGTGGTATCCTCAACGTGCTAGCAGTCAAGGCCCCTGGCTTTGGTGATCGCCGTAAAGAGATGTTGCGCGACATCGCTGTTCTCACTGGTGGTACAGTTATCAGCGAAGAGATGGGTCGCCGTCTTGATAGCGCAACCCTCGAAGACCTCGGCTCCGCTCGTCTGGTTATCTCCCACAAGGACGACACAACAGTCGTCGAGGGACATGGCGAGAGTGCAGACATCCAGGGTCGCATTCGTCAGATCAAGGCTCAAATCGACGATACCACCAGTGATTACGACCGTGAGAAACTCCAGGAGCGTCTCGCCAAGTTGTCCGGTGGTGTTGCTCTCATCAAGGTTGGTGCAGGTACAGAAGTTGAGCTGAAGTACCGCAAGACCCGCGTTGAAGATGCACTTTCCGCCACCCGTGCGGGTGTCGAAGAGGGTATCGTCCCAGGTGGCGGTATCGCGCTGGTCAATGCAATCGAGGCTCTCGATGGCTTGAACCTGACAGGCGACGCGGCAACAGGTGCATTCATCCTACGTCGCGCTCTCGAAGAGCCACTACGCCAGCTTGCTGTCAATGGTGGACGTGACGGTTCCGTTGTCGTCGAAGGTGCCCGTCGTGCTCAGAAGGAGCACGGCAACAACAAGAACATCGGCTACAACGTTCTGACCGACACCTATGTTGACATGGTTGAAGTTGGTATCGTTGACCCTGCAAAGGTGACACGCTCTGCCTTGCAGAACGCCACCAGCATTGCGGCGATGATCCTCACCACTGAGGCCCTCATCACCGACCTGCCAGAGAAGGCTGCTCCTGCCGCTCCACAGATGCCAGAGTACTAGGCATCAATACATAAACAAAAGAGCGTGGGGGGGGAAAAAAAAATTTTATTTTTTTTAGGGCGAGTATTTTTTTTTTTTTTTTTTTTTTAAAAAA
>CAXTWV010000182.1:4348-8207 GCA_964248005.1 uncultured Ktedonobacteraceae bacterium
AAAAAAAAAAAAAAAAACCCCCTCACAAAAAAAAACATACTTTTTTTTCCCCCCCACGCTCTTTTGTTTATGTATTGATGCTTGCTAAAAACATGACGATGAGACGACGAAACGTTTCATCAAGTTCGAGAGGAAGCTCAAATCCTCCTGCTATCTCTAATGACGTGAAGCCGTGAATAATGCTACGTAACAGACGAATAGCATGTAGAGCATCATCTGCTTGCAGATTATACGCAGACAGCACTTTCAGCAGAACGTTGATCGCTTCTTGCGCCGCTTTTTGTAGCTCGATATCATCGGCGGCAGGCGCACGTTGAGTTGCAGCATACAAGCCTGGATGTTCTTTCGCGAATGTACGATAGGCATGGGCAAGGGCAAAAATTGCATCATCTCCTGCCTTACCCATCACAACCTGACCCATTCTTGCTGCTAACTCGTGCAAGCCAAGCAGAGTCAGTTCACGACGCAATCCCTCCATACCTTGTATATGGTTATAGAGCGAGGGTATACGTATCTCTAAACGTTCCGCGAGGTCCGCCAGCGTGACTTGCTCTAGCCCCATTGTGTCTATCAGTGTTACGGCGGCTTGTACTACCGCCGCCCGATTCAATACCCTGCTATTTGCTTTGCGTGGCATACGCCTCCCTCATGGTAGCGCCTCTTAAAGATGCTTCCTTGAAACCGTAGCCGACCAGTCGATCCATACCAATATGAGCACACCAGATACAAGCTAGAGAGATCATCATATTGTTACCTACAAGCATACCATAACCTGCGAGCAGCACGGGAAACACGAGCGTGTGAGCAAGGTTGTATGCCAAAGCAGCAAAGCGAGAATGGATCAGGTAGCCAATGGCGGACAGGTCTGGAACAAGCAAAAGGAGTGCGAACAGAAGCCAGTTGCCGCTCTGGAAACCGTATAGTACGATAGCTCCTACAAGCAATACGGCTCCCTCGGCACGCAGAAACCAGGTACCTTGAGACTGAGTTGAAAGAGATGTTTTCGCAACTAATTCATTCATGATTATTTGTCCTTCCCAGTGGTATGAATTACGTAAAGTTTAGTGCTTGACTTGCCGCAAAAAGGCGACCACAACGGATTGAACTTGCTCTGGCATCTCCGCCTGCGGATAGTGTCCTGCTCCTTCAATCAGATGAATGTCGGTCAACGCCGCGTTGTGCAAAGCTTCCATAGTGCGTTTGGCCTCCTCTGCTGGATTAGGAAAATCAGGGTCCTTTGACCCCATGACAATCAACGTAGGTGCTTGCACTTTGGCGAGACTAGCCTCAACCGTCGCGTGTTTGCCATACATCATTGCTTTGGTTGCTGCAAAACGACCTCGCTCCTGTAAGTTCTTCTTGAGCGTTGCAAGGTAGGTCTGCATATCAGATGGTTTTTCGCTCACATACAAACTCTTATAGTAAGATATCCATGCACTTGCACCTAGCTGGGTGACAACCCAAATGGCGAGACGTTGTATCAAGTTTTGAGGCAGGTCGCGCACAAAGGCGTCGAGCAGCACGAGTCCTGCGACGGCATCAGGTTCGATAGCGGCAGCATAGGTTACAGCCGCTCCCCCATAGGAATTTCCAATCAGAATGGCAGGACCGGCGTTGAGGAAACGAACTAGTGCTAGTACATCCCGTGCAATAGCTGTATCTTGATAGTCTGACCACCCGATGCTGGATTCGCCGTGTCCGCGCAGGTCCATCGTCACCACGCGATAGCCCGCCGCAACCAGGAATGGTACGAGAAAACGGTACGAGGCACGGATATCACCAATAGCAGGAACACAGAGGACAAGAGGGCCATTGGTCTGCGTATCATCAAAGGCAATCTCGCCCCCCTCGAATGAAAGATGCTGAGTGGAAAGTGGTTGATATGTTTGCATGTAAGAAACTCTCTTTTCTGTCAATGCTTATGTTCAAGCAATATTTTGTTGCCTGTTCAAAGTTAAAACTAATATATGTAGTTTATACACTAATATTATTAGTTTGTCAAGGGTTAAAGAGATACAAACCATGAAAACAGCAGTTCGAGCTTTCATCAGGGGGCGAAGAGATTCAGAGGCACTTGCCACAAGCTCACATAGTAAAAACATGGAATCATGTCAGTGCAAGCTCAATAACATATGCGCCATCACTTGGAAATACTCCAACCATGCTCTTCGTGTGTGGAAACAACTTCCTTGCAAAGAGAACTGTTTCAACGTTGGCGGAGCAGATTGGATGGAATCCTATTGATGCAGGACCACTCTCGTCAGCGCGATATCTTGAGCGTATGGGATAGAGAAAATGCTTCCAAATGCTCCAAAAGCTACAATAAATATGCGTTATAATATACAAGAAAAATAAAACCCGTTGTAGCGCATATCAGGTACGAGAAAGAGAAGATACAAATGCCTATACACCTTGCTCTTGTTCCATCCATATATACAATGGAAGTGTTTGAGTTTCGAGATGGCGACCCGACATATCAGCATATAAATTCTGGTGGAACAATCAGCCCAGGAGGTATTTCCGTTGCACGACTACAACAACGGCTTGGTGGGAACGAAGGGGAGTTTACTGGACCATCGGACGAGACGTATCATATCTCGCTCGCTGTATGGGAGGGACAAGACCTGGAAAAAACGCTTCTACAGATGGTGTTTCACATGACCCCAATCTTTCCGGCTGACGTTGACCCTGAACTACGAGGTGCGTCTTTTCTTCAACCCTCTACAAAGCCTTCGCCACCTACTGCAGGTGAGGATAAAGGGGTTCCGTCGCCATCTTCAATCGGTATTAGCGGTAGACCAGCATCAGTAGGTAAGCGCATTAGCGATTTTATTTCGTGTAGTGACGTTCGTGGGGACCATCGGATAAAAATACAGCCAAGTAAAATATCGGACGCAGGTGTTATAGCAGATGTTCTGCTCGCACTACCGGAAATTGCGACAACTGATGTTCATTGTCCCGTTTGTAATGCAAAAATTACATTCAGTGAACCGTTAGACAAGCGGATACAGCAAGGCATCGAGTGGTGGGGGAGTGAGGTCAAAGTACAACTCATTTTCGAGCATCCTATCGCCATTGAGGAAACGCGAACGGTTCCAGAGAACTCGCCTTTCGTCGTTCACCGGTATCGTCGCTATACACCAAGCTTTGTACCTGCTCGCCAGAAAGACCCAAGTATAGAACTGTCTCTCGTGCTAAAGACGCACGACCACCTCATCACGCTCATCTCTGAGAGTGGTGAAACAACAGCACAAGCGTTGTTTGCTTTGCCAGAAGCGAAAGAGATGGAACTATTGTGTCCTTTATGTGACGAGAAATTACCTGTTCCAGAACCATTTGAGCAATATATTCGTATTCTTGCTGATGATGCAAGCGGTGATAGTACTCCTATAGAGTGGAGTATCTCGCATCCCAGTGAAATCGTAGCGACAAAAACTCCAGTTCCAAAGGCTTTGATTCATGCGATACAACATACAAATACTGACGAATTTGCACAAAAGCGATATCCAGGGTATGCCGGTTTCGTTGTAAGAAAGAGAGAGGAAACACAAAAATGAAAAAGTCACGACATAACGCTGTCTCTTTTGCTTCAGTCGATGATGAGGCTCGCCATAATAATATTGCATCGTGGTCTGAATATATGGACTATTTTCCACAGATAGGGATCAGTCCTTCTTCCGTTTCTGGTGCTGCTATTACTGTCTTTTTGATGGCACTGATTGGTGTCCTCTATACAATTGTATATCTGGTGTTCGTCGCCTTTAGAATACTCGTGAGAACGCTACAGGGATAATTATTATGCGCACGACTCAGCTCAATTTGGTTGAAGAAACATCGAAAGAATATGCTTAGCGAGGAT
>CAXTWV010000182.1:8307-9997 GCA_964248005.1 uncultured Ktedonobacteraceae bacterium
CATCGACGTGCGTCAACTTGATGTTCAGGATGATGCATCTGTGACGAAGTGTGTGCAAGAAGTAATCAAGGCTTATGGGCGGATTGATCTCCTGGTGAATAATGCAGGAGCTGGATTTCTTGGAACGATGGAACAAACCTCTATGCAGGACCTGCAGCGCACGATGGAGGTCAACTTCTTTGGAGTCTGGCGTGTTACGCAGGCCGTCTTCCCCTCTATGCGCCTCGCTCATTCTGGTCGCATTATAACCATCACCAGTGTCGGCGGACTCATTGGACAGCCCTTCAACGATGCCTATTGTGCGGCGAAGTTCGCTGTCGAGGGCTTCATGGAAGGTCTCGCTCCCGTTGCGAAACGGCTAGGAATTGACGTATGCCTGATAGAACCGGGGCCAGTCAACACAAACTTTGTCGCATCAGTTGTCGCTAGTGTGCCAGAGACTAACCAGGAGTTGCAAGCAACGTATGGACCGATGCTTGAGGCATATATGGGAGACTCACAGGAACGCTTCGCAACGATGGGGCAAACACCAGAGCAGATTGGTCAGGTAATCATGACAGCAGCAACGACCGAAACGCCACACTTTCGCTATACCACCTCCGAGACGATTCAGGGTCTGGTCGCACGAAAGTATGTTGATCCGAGTGGAGATGGCATGGTAGCTTTTTTCGGGACACGCTTGGGCAAGTAGGAATAAAGTAACACGAAACATGGTGATGACAAACATCGCCATGTTTCGTGTTACTTTGTTCTTTGCCGTGCAACTGCTTCAAGCTGTTTGAGTTCCTTGCGATACACGGGCGGATTAAGAAAAGTATTTTTCAATAGTATCATATCCTTGACATACACGACGCGTTCACCTATCATAAGGGATAAGTATTAACATTCTGTTAACTTATTCTTAACAAAAACACTATACACACGGTTATCTGATAAGGGAACGTGTGGGGGATATGCGTATGTCAAAGCAATATGTTGGACATTTACCTAGTCATGATCCGCTCTACCACTATCTGCGCCATGATATACTGCCACAGATAGGATTACATAATCATCCAGCGCGGTTTCGTGTGTTTCGGATGGGTGGTAGCAATGAAGTATACATGTATGAAGAGAAGTACAGCAACGCGCAAGTGATAGGAAAATTCTTTGCGAGAAGCACGTATAGCGGTTTCCATATGCCAGAAAAAGATCAGCGTATGGAACAGGAATTTCACAATCTGCATATGATGCGTGGCTATGGGCTTGTAGGCTATCCACACGATGTTGTACGACCACTGGGGCGTAATGGCTGGTTGAACAGTCTGCTAGTTGAAGAGTATCGGGGCGGGCAATCATTGAGTAGTGTCATCACACAAGCTATTGTCGCACGCCAACCAGAGAGACTCTATGGAAAGCTCACGGCACTGGCATACTTCCTCGCCACATTTCACAATCGGACCGCGAATGGCTACGGGGTAAACTTTCACGATGATTGTGCCTACCTGGACCGTCTTGTACGCAAACTTTCCAAAAAACAGACGATTAGTTGGGATGAGGTCAATGAATTTTCCTGGTTGCGAGACCGTTGGCGCGAACAGCCACGGATGTGGGAGGACCAGCAAGTACTTGTGCATGGCGATGCAACACCATCGAATTTTCTCTTTGGAGAGGGACTGAGTGTCGTAGGAATAGACCTGGAACGCATGAA
>CAXTWV010000183.1:66-849 GCA_964248005.1 uncultured Ktedonobacteraceae bacterium
TAATAAGAACATTTGTTCTATTTGTCAAGGATTCATATCAAAAATATTGTCGTGCCGCCTTCGGCGGCAAGGGGAGAGAGGAGTAGAGTGGGGAAACCCCACACCCCGCAAGGGGACAGCTGTCCCCTTAACCCCTTGCTTTTGATTTCCGTTTTTGTAGGGCATGTTCGGAATAGTACACCAACAGCTATTAAGAGTCAACGCTTGAAAGAAGGAGATTATGAGCATCGACGAACAGTTTGAACACTTGCTGGCAGATTTAGGAGTAGAGATGGAACGCCCACACGAGCGCGATGATCAACGACCATACGATGTCAATTCCGTACCGGAGGTCTCCATTTTTCAAGCGTCCCGCGACCACTACGGTGTCTTCTACCGTCTCGATATGATTGACCACACGCCAGAACTGCGTATTATGGTTCCCGCCGAACGCGGTCATACTAAAATGGATATCTATCTTGTGCGCTTGAGTGAGCGTATGCCACTCACAGTCAGCTTCGCCGAACTATCAGCGTATGAGGGTAGCACGGCCTATGAGCAAGGACGCGACGCCGCTCTACAACATATGCTCTACGCCGTTGCGGAAATGATGAAGCAACTCTTCTGGTCCGGCGACATCCAGCGTCTCAGCTTTCCAGCAGAGATCGAGGTTTTTCCTTTGCTGTTGAGCGATGATAGACGCATGCGCAGGATTCGATAAAAGAGAGAAATAAAAGGGTGGCAAATTTTGGTTGTTTAGGGGGGGGCGGGGGGGGGGCAGATGTTGAGAGGGTTTTTTTTTTG
>CAXTWV010000183.1:859-9987 GCA_964248005.1 uncultured Ktedonobacteraceae bacterium
AATAAAAAAAAAATCGGTCTCAAATTTGTCATTCTTCGCGCCGCATATAATATAACAAAAATTTGCCACCCTTTTATTTCTCTCTTTTAGGCTATGTTCCTTTTCGAGGTTCTATGGTAAACTAGAAGTATCATAGTGAAGAGAGCATAAGCGAGCAATGACAGAAAATATAGATATTGTAGGACAGGAAGCACTCACGCATCTTGGCTTAAAACACGCGGCACGCGAACGGGCATTGCCTAAGTCGCGTGCTGCGATTCGTTTTTGCGCGAATAGTATTCGGGCGACGCATCGCCAAGAGACGACAAGCGCATATGAGTTACGACAACAGGCCGCGACTCTGCTTACGGAGATGGCAACTGACTTACAGGAACATCAAGATATCTTCTATGCTGGCTTTGTGCAAGATGCGCAAAAAGAATATGCTGAGGCTGTCACCTTCGCCGCCATGACACAATCGCAACCCTTACCAATGGCAAGCGAACTCGTGATTGGTTGGTCTGCGTATCTCAATGGACTTGCCGAGGCGGTGGGCGAATTGCGCCGCTATGTACTCGACCAGTTACGGCACGGTAACTTTGATGCGTGTGAAGTCTATCTAAGCTATATGGATGATGTCTATGCGCTCTTAATCTCGATTGATTTTCCCGACGCCATCACCTCAGGATTACGACGCACAACCGATGCAACGCGTGGTATCTTAGAGAAAACACGCGGTGATCTTACAACAGCTGTCACGCAAGCACAGTTACAACACGCTATGCTCTCGTTACAACAAGAATTGCAACAATACGCCACTTCTCGTCACGAGCCATAGCAACTTCTTTTTCTATTCTTGCGTTATGTATAGTGTATGTATAGAGACAACACGTTAACACCACAACGCTATTATTGCCGTTCACCACGCCGTGAGGGGGGCGTATGCAGAGCAAAAATGTAAAAAACACGAACTCCAAAAATAAAGCGACGAAAGCCAATGAAAATACTATAGATGTCGCAAACGCAAAACCCAGTATGACTCAATCTGCCACCTCAACGCATGTGGTCACGGCAGATACGGTGCAAGCTGAAGAGGTTCCTACAATTCCACTCGGCTCATTAGAAACAATCAGCACACTACAACCAGAGGTCTCAGTACGTTCTGTCGCCTCTACACGATCAGTCAACATGCCTGCTTCACTCGTGGACCAGCCATCAGAATATCGCCGGAGTATGGGCGAATGGCTACAAGTATGGTGGGACGGCGTGAGACCCACCTATCTGTTGCTACCACTTCTACCTGTCTGTGTCGGCAGTGCTTTTGCATGGCTACAAACAGTTTCAGCAAAAAAGCCTCTTGGTCACTTTCATACAACGCATTTTATCGGTATACTACTTGCTATTCTACTTATTCAAATCGGTGCGAACCTCGTCAACGACTACTACGACTACCTGCGTGGAGTCGATACCAGTAACGCGCTCGGCCCTGGTGGACTCATTCAGCAAGGTTTAAGTAAGCCTACGAATGTTCTCTACCTTGGCTTAGGCGCACTCGCGCTGGGTGCCATTATCGGTATTATTGTTGCGTCTGCTGGCGGACCGCTTGTCTACCTACTAGGTGCAATTGGTTTGCTCTGTGCGTACTTCTATAGCGCAACATCGCGCTCACTCTCGGCACTCACACTTGGTGAACTTGTCAGTTTTTTGCTCTTTGGTCCCTTGATTACACTTGGTGCCTATCTCGTTATGGCACAAACGGGCCATATCGACCGCACAGTTCTTTCATACAGCATTCCACTCGGCTTGCTTGCAACCGCCGCTATTCACGCGAACAATATGCGTGACATCGAAGGCGATGCTCATGCGAAAAGGCGCACGCTTGCCACAATCCTGGGCATGCGTTGGAGTCGCTGGCTCTATGTTGCCCTTATTCTCGCGGCCTATATCCCGATTATTGTCCTGGCAATTCCGCGTGGTGCGCCACACTTTCTCCTGCTCACACTCTGGACTCTGCCTATCCTTGTAGTTGCTCTGACTGGTGCTATTCGTACAGATACACCCACAGGTTTACACCTGGTGATGCGCCAAACGCTCAAGCTCGAAACGTACTTCACGCTCTTCCTCATTATAGGCTTGCTCATCACGGCGTTTTTACCTATTATCCCTAACTTGCCTGCCCATCTCTTACCATAAAGGTTGATAGTAACAGAGAGTGGGAGCATGACAGGAGCGTTGCTCCCACTCTCTGTTACTATCAACCACTTGCACACCCTTGCACTATGTTGTATTATAAGGATGTTCGCACTCACATGACGAGAGTGCTAAAAACTATTTACATGAAGGTAAATCTGTCTACCCTCTTCAAAAATATACATGTAGACAGGGAGGAACATCGTATGTCAACAGTAAGCGTAAAGCTACAGCCACTGGGCGACCGTTTGGTCGTGAAGGCTACAGAGCGCGAGACTACCACCAAAAGTGGCATCGTCCTACCAGATACCGCCAAAGAGAAGCCCCAGGAGGGCGAAGTGCTGGCAGTCGGTCCTGGTAAAGTCCTGGACAACGGCAAGCGCACGACTCTTGAAGTACAAGCAGGACAGCGCGTGCTGTTCGCGAAGTACGCAGGAACCGAAGTCAAAATCGACGGAGAAGAGTATCTCATTCTCCGTGAGAGCGATATCATGGGTATCGTCGAATAACGACGAATCCAACACTACGGAACGCTCTGTGTGAATTCGGTGATGCGATGCAAAGACTTAGTAGGGATATGCTGTAGGGGCCTTAATTCATTACGCCCTTGCCACATTGATAGTCGGCGCGAGGGCGTAATTAATTAAGGCCCCTACATCTGACGTATCCGCATTACCAAATTTATACAGAATGTTCCTCATATTCATTTGTACAATAATAGGAGAACAAATCGTGGCAAAGCGATTGCAATTCAATGATGAGGCACGCCATTCCCTGAAAAAGGGCATTGACGCGCTCGCAGAGGCGGTCAAGGTCACACTTGGACCAAAGGGCCGCAACGTCGTGTTGGACAAGAAGTACGGTGCGCCAACCATTACCAATGATGGTGTGACCATCGCACGTGACATTGATCTGCCCGATCCATTTGAGAATATGGGCGCACAACTTTTGAAAGAAGTCGCGACCAAGACCAATGATGTCGCTGGTGATGGCACCACGACCGCGACTGTATTGGCTCAGGCCATCGTGACCGAGGGCTTGAAGAATCTTGCTGCTGGTGCGAACCCAATGATTCTGCGCCGTGGCCTTGAGGCTGGTGTTGAAGCAGTCATCGCCGAAATCAAGTCGATGAGCAAGCCGGTCGAGACGCGTGAGCAGATCGCACAGGTCGCCTCTATCTCCGCGGCAGACGCCGAAATTGGCGAACTGATTGCCGAGGTCATGGAGAAAGTTGGCAAAGATGGCGTGATTACGGTCGAAGAGGGCCGCAGTATCGTCATGGAAAAAGAGTATACCGAGGGTATGCAGTTTGATCGTGGCTTCATCTCGCCCTACATGGCGACGAACCAGGAGAACACCGAAGCCGAACTGCCAAATCCATACATTCTTATTACCGACAAGAAGATCAGCGCGGTAGCTGACATTCTGCCAATTCTTGAGCGTGTGCTTCAGGCTGGCAACAAGAACTTCGTCATCATCGCGGAAGATGTCGATGGTGAGGCATTGGCAACACTCGTGGTCAACAAGCTGCGTGGTGCCTTCAACGTGCTCGCAATCAAGGCTCCTGGCTTTGGTGATCGCCGCGAGGCTATGCTTGAGGATATCGCGGTATTGACTGGAGCCACCGTCATCACTGAGAAGCGTGGTCTCAAGCTTGAGAGCACTACTCTTGAGGACCTCGGTCGTGCCCGCACCGTTAGCGCGAACAAGGACAATACCACTATCGTCGAAGGTACGGGCGGGGAGCAGGACATTCAGGGTCGTGTGCGTCAGATTCGCGCACAGATCAATGACACCACCAGCGATTATGATCGTGAGAAGCTCCAGGAGCGTTTGGCGAAGCTCGCAGGCGGCGTTGCCGTTATCAAAGTAGGTGCCGCAACCGAAGTGGAGATGAAAGAGAAAAAGCATCGCGTTGAGGATGCTCTTTCAGCCACACGCGCAGCCATCGAAGAGGGCATCGTCCCTGGTGGTGGTTCCGTACTGGTCGCAGCCATTTCCGCGCTCGACAACGTGAAGGTTGCCGCGGGTGAAGAGACCACAGGCGTCAGCATCCTGCGTCGTGCCTTAGAGGAGCCATTGCGCCAGATCGCCTTCAATGCAGGCCGTGATGGTGGTGTGACCGTTGCCGAGGTACGTAGCAGCAAGGCAGGTATCGGCTTCAACGCCCTCACAGGCGAGTATGTCGATATGTTCGAGGCTGGCATCGTTGACCCAGTGAAGGTCACACGCTCAGCATTGCAGAACGCATCGAGCATCGCTGGTATGGTTCTCACCACCGACACCCTCATCACCGATGCTCCAGAAGAGGCCGGTGCAGCACCCGCAATGCCTGCTGGATTGGGTGTTATGGGTGGAATGGGCGTAATTATGTAGTCTTTAAAAAATAAAAAAAAAACGTGTTTGACGTTTAACACGCCTTAAAACACGTTTTTGTTTTCTTTGAAGAATATTTTTATACAACGAGGACAAAGCCTTCCATTGGTAGAGGGTACTCTGATGCCATTGGGATCGCTTGTGCGCGGTGCGTGGCTGGGTCTATGTCTACATGATTCTTGCAATAGTAATAATAGAGACCAGGCACACTGAAACTTACGGTCACAGTATCACCACCTGGGACATCAGCCGTTCCCGCGATACGATAGAGGCCGATGTCCGTGGGATTGATGGGTGCTGACCAGCCAGGGACAAGGCCGAGGATGTGAGGATCGCTGTCGAAGTTATGCCATGAAATTGTGCCAAATTGATTGATGGCAATAAATTCAGTCATGAACTCATCGTGTCCCGCAAGTATCTGGTTGACCGCGGCAAGTGGAAGATTATTGATAGCACCCCGTACCCAGAGCACACCATCCATCGCAAGCGGAAAACGTGGTGTTCCCTTTTTAGCCGCAACGCGCGAAAATGGCGTATTCCATGTACTCATCGTTGTATCATAGTAGTGATAGATACCCGGCTGCGTAAATGTGAACGTTACATGTTTACCTGGCGCGACACGAAATGAGAATGCTTGTGGATTGAGAAAGATACTCTTTTGGGGTGTGGTTAGAAATACATGAGTTATTGTATCATCATTCTTCCATGTTACAACTGTCTTTGGTTGAATCGCAACCAAAAATGGGGCAAATAGTTCCTGCTTGTGTACAATCGTTATCGTAGCTTGTGAAGCCATTTTTGTAGGCTGTGGGCTACGTGCCAAAATAGTGTTGTTATACATCATATAAAATGTAGTACCAAGTACCGCGCACAATGCGATAACTGTTCCGAGAATGCTCAAACGTATTGTTTTTTTCGACATAGAGAAACCTCTTTCAAACGACTGTCATGGGGACCAGATTATACGATTAGACAAAATAATGCGGATACGCCGAATGTAGGGGTCTAATTCATTACACCCTGTTGGCGACGCACACGGTTGGAAGGATTGATGAGGCGTTTCATACGTTCTCCAACGTGGTCAATCGTTAAAAGGGTGTAATGAATTAGACCCCTACAGACGGCGTTTCAATTGCCGACAAGGACGTGATAAATCGGTCCCTACATCAGTATACGGAGCCTGAAAAATTGCATTACTGGATGCTGCTTCCTATAAAGAGGTTGTGGCAAGCACATTCTGCACAAACGTGGTTTCCTCTCCCGCGAGACAGACACGGTTACGACCTGTATGTTTAGCGTGATACATGGCACGGTCCGCAGCTTCAATTAATGCCTCGCGCGTAATGCCGTGCTCTCGATACACCGAGACACCAATACTTGCTGTGATGGGAATGGCAAGCGGCGAGTGTTCGTTCTCTTCGGTCTCCCACAGACATGGAGTTTCGGCAAGTGTTGAGCGTACACGTTCTGCTACATGAGTAGCTTTATCGAGCGTCGTATCCGTCAACAGGATAGCAAATTCTTCTCCACCATAGCGACCTACAAGGTCTTCCAGGCGTACAACTGTCATGAGTCGGCGTGCAACCTCGCGTAGAACGGTATCCCCTGCTCGATGTCCATAGGTATCATTGATATGTTTGAAATGATCGAGGTCTATGAATAAGACAGCACAATCCGTCTCGACACGTTGACACTGGAATAATTCCTCTTCTATCCGTCGCATCACAGTACGATGATTTGGTAAATCGGTCAGCGGGTCAGTTGTAGCGCGGGTTTCTGCTTCATTAAGTGCCTCGTGCTGCTTTTTTGTCGATTCGAGAAGCCCTAAGATGGTATTCAGCATGCTATTGACAGAAAGCGAGACATCGGCTATCTCGTCACGTCCAACGACGGCGAGACGGGCATCAACATGCCCCTTTTCAATTGATTGCACAATGCGACGTAGCTGCTGTAATCGTCGTACCAGCGTGGTAGAGACAAGCCAGCCTACAGCACCAACACCTAGCAGGACACCAAGAACAGCAAGCACTGTGACAAAGAGTAACTTGCTCTCCTCGATAGTTATCGCGTCATGAATAGAAAGGATGAGACGTGCATCGAATTGTGTAAGTGTAAAAAGCGCACTAATCGCGTCGGCAGAATGTTGTTCCGCAACGGTATACTCCAGGGTGCTTGCGCTTTTGAGGTTTCCTGCTAAGAGAAGACTCATAACTTTTTCTTGCGTGCTCTGATACGCTAGCCACGTATGCAGAACATTGTTTAAAAGTGTCCGTTGTTCACCGATTTGTTCTCCATGACCAGCCTGTGTAAAAAGGTTTGCCAGATTGGAGTGTTGATCGAGTGCATCTTGTTGAATGTCATGTGCGACGATGACATTGTAACGCCTGGCAAGTTCTTGCAATACGCTTTGATCGGCAAGGAGAGTCTTTTGATACAACAACTCATGCGAAGGATGATTAGCATCGTTCAGCGTGCCCTGGATGGTCGTGTGCATGAGTTGCAGATATTCTGATGCATCTGTAAGCGAGGTATAGGTATGCGTAAGATTCTGGTAAAATGTAGAGGATTGCGTGAGTAGTTGCACACTTTGTATGCCGATACTGCCCAAAGCAATACACGCGATGAGTGCTGGTATGAGAAAGCCATACGCTAAGCGTTGCGCAATAGGAATGTTGAGCAGTGAATGTCGTTTTGTCGAGCGTCCTTCTGTCTGTGTTGTATGTGTGTGCGGAGGCGCGTCCACCGACAAGGCAGGTAGTGAAGAACGTGGTTTACTAAAAATACTCATACGGACAAGCCTCCTCTTGCAGAGAAAATACTCTGAACCTGTATCTATCTATACAAGAGATATCGGCATAAACACGGCTATAAATAATAGAGTGTGTTATGTTTCAAGTGACTGACTGCATGGGGACTATGCGGTCAGTCACTTGAAACATAACACACTCTATGCATCCTCATTCGCACTCGCGTTACTCATGCTGAATGTTCCATGTTTGCATGACTTGCCGAAGAATGGCAAATTCACCAATATGATAGGCATTGTGATCCGCGACCACAAGTATCTCGCGTAGAATTGTTTGTCCACTGCCATAGGGAATGGGCGTTGCAAGGTCCGTTTCAGGGTCCATGACTAACATACTTAACGCGTGCTGGTCTGCGCGAAAAGATACAATTGTCTTATGCCAGGCGGCGTGATCGGCCTGTTCATGCTGTGCAGGCCAGTAGCCTTCGGGCCACGGTGGAGAAACATGTTCAGGGTTGATAATAAATTCGAGAATGTCCCACTGAGCGCGGCGTAAATGCTCAAGCAGGTGCCAGGGTGTATACGACACATGCGGAGGCTTCGTATTGATGTGCTCAAGCGGGAAGTCGGCAACTGCTTGTTCAAATGTCATATGCGCATTTTCGCCCGTAAGCAGCGTTTGTAGTTGCTCTCGTACTTGTGTATCTAGTGACATGATTGTATCCTTTCATTAATAAAAATGTACACAACGGAATGGCAAAGAAAGACAGGATGTAGGGGTCTAATTCATTACACCCTCGTGGCAATCGATTCTTTTCATAAGAGTGTGAAACGTTGCAGGTGGCCTGCCAACATAGTCTCTTGCCACGGGGGTGTAATGAATTAGACTCCTACATTGGTGTTTCATCAAAGGAGCGTTTTATGCCTATAGACTTTCACGCACAACAGAACCGTTTTTCATATGCTACAAGACAAGCTGATCTCACATGGCGCGAGAATATACAACATTCTATCATAGACGCGCGTGGCAAAAATATTGTCGATATAGGCTGTGGTGGTGGCATCTATACACTGGCTCTTGCCGAAATGGGAGCCGCTTATGTCACAGGAATTGATTTTTCGCAAGCAGAGATTGAGGCAGCACAAGAACGCTATTCAGCGATTCCAAACATCACGTTTATGGTGGGAGATGCATTTCATACAGGATTACAGAGCGCACAGTACGATGTTGTGTTAGAACGTGCCCTTATTCATCATCTCAAACAAGAGGACCTTGTAAGGTGCTTCGCTGAGGCGCGTCGCATCCTCAAACCAGGAGGTATGTTGATTGTTCAGGATCGAACGCCAGAAGATTGCGTGTTACCAGGAAGCGAGACGCATGTACGCTATTACATCGTCACATACTTTCCAAAACTGCTAGAAAAAGACGTAGCACGCCGCCATTCTAGCGAGGTTGTCATTCATGTATTGCAGCAAGCAGGCTTTGAGCAGATCGAGGAACAGAAGGTCTGGGAGACACGCCAGACATATCAAGATGTTGGCGCATTAGCTCAGGATATATTGCAGTGTACAGGTCGCTCGATTCTGCATGATTTGACGGACGCTGAGTTGCAAGAGCTTGTTAATGCCATGCGAGAACGCTTGAAAGATCATAAGGGCGAGATTGTCGAGCAAGATAGGTGGACAGTGTGGAGCGCGATAACAGCTTGAATATATCAAATGTAGGGGTCTAATTCTATTACACCCTGTGAGCAATATACAAATTATGGAGAATGTTGAATGCCTGTAGGGACCGATTTATCACGTCCTTGTGGCATCTCGACACCCGAACAAGGAC
>CAXTWV010000184.1:0-2159 GCA_964248005.1 uncultured Ktedonobacteraceae bacterium
GCACAGGTGGAAATTCCCTTTCTAAAATGTTAAAAAATCTATATCCACGGATGTATCAATGGACGTTACCCCCCTTCTATACCGTCGTTTTGATTCGTAGGGATAGTAAAGGGATCGTATATCTATTATCATAAATAACGTGTGGAGGATGGGAGGATGAATGCAACATAAGCAATTCCCTACTGACAGTCGAAGCGAAACAAGGCGTGAAAGCGTCACCAACAAGCCACTTGTAACCTGTAGTTATGGCTGGAAACGTACATGTATACTCTACCACAACCGTATTGACGTAGACGGAACTATATATGCACTCGATGATCTGGTGCATGTCCGCTCTATCTATCGTACCGTCATGAATATCCCCTCGATACGCCTCGAATTGCGCTTCCGTACAAAAGACGTGATTCTGCGTGGCATTGCCGCGATAGAAGATGCCAAAAGCATTGTTGCGTATTTAGACACCTATTGTGCCGACACGATTCACGCGACCTCACGTCTACGTTGGAGCCGTGACCGTCAAGAGCCACCGCATGGGCATATACCGACGACGCTAACAACCGAAAGGTTAGAAAGCGTCTCTCACTCCCTGTCGCCCCTCTCGCGACAAGAAACCAGTACAACCAATAAAACTATTCAGGAGCATACGCAAGCTGCGACCGCTCCTATCGAAGCCCCCACATGGTTGCAAGACCTTGAGCAACATGTCGTATACACGCGAGAGCAGCAGCGTACAAAAGCGCATCGTTCGATACGCAAATATGGCTTTGATGTGCAAGAACTCGCACAACAGGTAGAGGCTGATACGCTTCCGTCTGTCGCTGTTCCGTTGCGTCTGCTCCCTCAAGAAATCGCGCATTACTGCACTGACGCCACCCTCGCCAGTGAGACACTCGTTACTGTGCAGAATCAGCAGACACGCTTTGCCTATACCGCGATGGATCACGGCAGACTCATGCTCACCAGTAAACGCATGATTTATATAGGTAGAACAGGCCAAATCATCCTGGACTACGCACGGCTCACACATGTAGCGCGTTTACGCAATGCTATCGTCTTCTCTGCCGATTCCTGGTCGAAGCGACACGTCTTTGAGATGAGCCGTCCACTTGAATGTGCGCTCTATCTCGACAAGGTCTTACGCCAATTTCAGCGTCAAGCCGCTCAACAAGCTGCACATGTTACCCCGCAATCGGTCTATGAACCCACATTGCAACATGCCTATTCTGTACGTACAACACAACCAAGATATGCCGCTCACAGTAGGCAAACGACGAGTACACGGCCCAGTAAGCACGTCGTCGAACTGGAAGATATTGAAACACTTCCCCTCTCATTGCTCATTCGTTCAGTAGAGGTGGTCGAATGATAGACACGCTTATGGCTTTATGGAATCAAGACCGCAGAAAAAGAGCAGGACAAGTCATCCTCACTTTTTTGCTCATGTGTATTGGTATATCCCTACTTTTTGTTATAACAAATAGATCAGTGCAGACTAAACAACAGACCCAACAAGCTTCGTCAAGGCAGGTGAACCCCACTATGCCTACTTTTGGAAACACAGTGATACCCGATCTAACTCCTACTATAAGTGTTGTTATTGGAACGCAACTAACACCAGAAGCAACAAGAGCGCAACCAGCACCAGGAGTCACAAAACCCCGACCAACACCAGCCGTTACCATGACACAGCCAACACCAATCGCCACGGCGACGCAACCCTGTGCCGCAACACCATCTGGTGCGACGAGCCAAACATCGTCTCTGTACGCGAATGCTTTACTACAGCAAACGCCTCATCACAGAAGTGGAACACCTGTTGTCCCCCTAAAACACTTCGATGGCGGTGGTGGACCTATAGGTACACCCGTACTTCCCACTCCAACGCCGATATCACACAGCACTCCATCCTCTGATACACCACCTGGATGGGTTCCGAATTGTACTACAAGCAATACTATTGGCACCGTTGCAAGTAGTGATGTTCTTCCCTTACTCCTACGAAATATGTGGTTGATTCTCGGCAGTTCTCTACTTGGAACTATCCTATTCTACGCAACCATTTTTGCTGTAAAACGCCGTATGCGTGTATAGACCTGTTGGCAACAAGAAAGGGAGCGTGGAATTCCGCCCGCCCCGGGGTTGTTTGAACACCTGGAATA
>CAXTWV010000184.1:2169-9965 GCA_964248005.1 uncultured Ktedonobacteraceae bacterium
CCACGGCAGCGTGGAATTCCACGCTCCCTTTCTTGTTGCCAACAGGTCTATACAATTTTTCCTTCCGCCAACACCTTACCCTGGGGGGCGTTTGGTGTTGCGGTTGGACCTTTTTCCAAGCTCACCGCGAGGTAGTTGTTGCCCTTTACATTGCCAGGAATGTTAATCGTCGCTGTTCCATCTGCTTGTGGAACGAGCAAGCCGACGCTTTTCGTCTTCTTTCCTAGCAGGAGCCAACCCTGGTAGACTTGCTGGTTTTGTAGCGCAGGCAGTCCACGAACAGTCATAATGGTCACGTCAACACCCTTGCCGACGATGTATTCCGCCTCTCCAGTGGCTCCTGGTGCATTTGGTGTACCTGTAAGAGCGTAGGTTGTCGTCGAGACTGCATTTGATTGCAGGCTTGCGACTTGATGTTGCAACGAAACCGTATTTGATTGTAAGCTCGCAACCTGATGTTGCAGTGAAATGCCCCAGGTCGCGAGACCGCCTGAAAGCACCAGGAATAGCACTGCCGCTGCCGCTACAAGGGGCATAGCCCAACGTTGAGTCGCTGCCGTGCGACGACGTATAGGTGTAGGCATTGGTGTTGTCGGTCTCTGTTGCTCAGGCATTCGCGGTGGCAATGCCCGAAGAGGGCGCACTGCGGGTACGTTTTGTGTCGATTGCGAAGCTGTGTCGGCAACGGCCTGTACTGCGGATAGAATACGTCCCTTCAAGTGAGGTGCGGGTTCTACCTGTGGCACAGCAAGTGGTAGAAAATCTACCGCCGCACGCATCTCTTGTAAGAGCTGTGTACAATGCGGACATTGAGCGAGATGAGCCTCTACAGCCTCCCGTTCTTCGGGTGTAACAGCATCGAGCACATACGCACCCAACAGCTCTTCTAATTCAGTACAGGTCATATAGTGGACGCTCCATTCTGTCTTCTTGACCTTAACTACGATGGATAGATGAGAATGGATTACAGGTTCTCATAATGTTTTAAACTTTTTTGCATTTCTATGAACAATTATCCTAATTTTTCTTCACACACAACGTATTCCCGTACCTTTATACAAAGAGGTCCGTTCTGTATATACTAGCACATGTGGGAAGAGGGAAAACGATACCCTTTCCTCTTTCTGTTCGCGTATACTGAGCAAAAGATGTTTTACAGCCGCCATAGTCTTTAGAAGAGGAGAACCATCATGACACGGGCGCGACTCCGTGACCTCGGCATAGCTATTGGACACCTTCCAACTGGACCCTATAACGCTATTACTGATGTGCCTAGCGTGCTTGTTGGACATCACACAGTCATTCATGACACACCACACGTGGCACGGACTGGCGTCACTATGATTGTGCCACGCGATGGAGATATTTGGGCCGATCATGCCTTCGCGGGCGCGTTCTCGTTTAACGGGTGTGGTGAAATGACAGGCTTAGCGTGGGTGGATGAATCAGGTATGATGCATACGCCCATCGGCATTACCAATACCAACGCTGTCGGCGTTGTGCGTGATGCTATCGCTGCTTATCCTACCGAGCAAGCGAAACAGGGACGTGTTCCTGCCTCAATCGCGAGTAGTTGGGACGGCTCTCTACCTATCGTCGCCGAGACATGGGATGGATGGCTGAATGATATTGCCACGTTTCAGGTCACAAAAGAGCATGCCTATGCAGCGTTAACCGCAGCCAAAAGTGGACCTGTCGCGGAAGGCAATGTTGGGGGTGGCACAGGTATGATCTGTCATGAGTTCAAAGGGGGCATCGGTACATCGTCACGGCTTATTGACTCAATGGGTGGTCGTTATACCGTTGGGGTGCTTGTACAAACGAATTATGGGTCGCGCTCGCTCTTCCGGGTGGATGGTGTACCTGTTGGACGAGAGCTTGGCTTTGAACGTGTACCGAGTCCGTGGCTTGAGAAAGCGTCCGACGGTTCGATCATTGTCATCATTGCAACCGACGCTCCACTACTACCTATCCAGTGTAAACGCCTCGCGAAACGTGCAACTGTAGGCTTATCTCGTGTGGGAAGTATAGGCAACAATGGTAGTGGCGACATCTTCCTGGCCTTTGCAACTGGCAACCACTTATCGGTTCCCGCAACCGCACCGTATAGCCTTAAAATGATCCCACATGACCACCTTGATACTTTCTTTGAAGGTGTCGCGGAAGCTGTAGAGGAGGCTATTCTCAATGCCCTGACTGCTGCTGAAACGATGGTTGGCTGGCAAGGACACACGGCTTATGCGTTGCCGCTCGACGACCTGCAACGTATAATGAAAAAATATCGACCATAAACCGGGAGCTCAAACATGAAGAAATCAGCACTGATTGTCTGGGGTGGCTGGGAAGGCCATGAACCAGAACAAGGGGCGAACCTTTTCGCTCCATTTTTACGTGAACACGACTATGATGTCGAGGTATCCCATACGCTAGATGCTTATCTCGATGAGGCAAAATTGTCTTCTCTTGATATAATTGTTCCGATCTGGACAATGGACACCATCACTCCTGAACAAGAAAAAGGCTTGCTCAACGCGGTCAAGAACGGTGCTGGTATCGCTGGCTGGCATGGCTGTATGGCGGACTCGTTTCGCAATAGCACCGAATACCAGTTCATGGTTGGGGGTCAATGGGTCGCGCACCCCGGCAATATCATCGACTACGAAGTGCATATCGCGAAACCAGACGACCCAATCACCGCGGGACTACACGATTTCCACATGCACTCCGAACAATACTACATGCATGTTGACCCGCTCAACGAAGTGCTTGCAACAACGACCTTTAGTGGTGAATACGCCCCGTGGATCGCAGGTTGCGTCATGCCTGTAGTATGGAAGAAACGTTGGGGACAAGGACGCGTCTTCTACTCTTCGCTAGGTCATGTAAGACGTGACTTCGATGTGCCGGAAGCTCTCGAAATCATGAAGCGTGGTATTGTGTGGGCAAGCCGTTAATCGAGGGAGGAGTTCTAGCCCGATTTTTCCAAACTTGACTATATTATGATAAACTATTGTAGGTAGTAAGATATGGTTTACAGGACACACAATGAGAAAACTCGATCATCTACAAACCATGGCATTGACCTATCAGGAAATTGTGCAAGGTGAAAGACCGTGGACAGCATTGGGCAATTTCATGAATGACTGGTTTGACTATGCTAAGGATAAGCGTCCTCAACTTATTGCAGACCCGCTTGTTCTTCCTGAACCGTTTGATGCTGAAAACTTGCGTTGGGCTACGTTTTGTGCCGCTTCAGTAGAATGGTTTTGTGAGCGTTATAACCTTCCATGTCCATCATGGGTGTACTCATCTGTGTACAAATTGCCTGAACCGTGGTTCGATTCTCCGGGTGCTCATAAGCCAGAGGTACGCGCAAGACTCATACAAAAAACGCCAGAACAATTTTCGCGGCGCAACATCTATTGTGGTAATCGCATGTTTGCCAATAAGTACGAACTTGTCGAGGAGTACCGCCGCCTCTTTCCTCGAACTCCTATCCTTTCCTAACCTAAAATTAGAAACTTTTTAAGTGCTTCCTTTGTGTAATAAAGGACAAGCATTCTTTATACATCACTCGCCGAAAGAGGGATACTAGCATGAGAATAATTACAATTGAAGAACATTACTTGTCTAACAGCTTCAGAGAAAGAATGAATAAGGACAATCAGGGAGGCTCCTCACAGGGCAACGGAATGAGTCCCGAACTACAGGCGAAGCTGAGCGATCTTGGCTCTAACCGCTTGAAAGATATGGATGAAAGCGGCATTGATCTCCAAGTCATCTCTCATAGTGCGTCAAGCATAGCATCACTCGCGGCCCAGGAGAGCATTGGGGTAATACGGGCCGCCAATGATCAATTAGCAGAAGCCATTGCTGCCCATCCCGACCGCTTTGCTGGCTTTGCGCTCTTGCCGATGAAAGATCCAGTAGCCGCGGTCGCTGAAATGGAACGAGCTATTCGCTCTCTTGGCTTTAAAGGCGTCATGATCAATGGGACTACGAATGGCCTTTTTCTGGATGACCCTTCCTTTCTACCCATTCTGGAGCAAGCGGTTGCCTTGAATATCCCTATTTATCTTCATCCCGCCCCGCCACCTCCAATTGTTCAAAATGCATATTATACAGGTTTCGATCCAGCGGTAAACTTCGTGTTATCGACTGCTGGCTGGGGTTGGCATTCCGAAACAGGCATTCACTCACTTCGCTTGATTCTTTCAGGTGTATTTGATCGCCTACCCACCTTGCAAATCATCATTGGACATATGGGTGAAATGATTCCTTTCATGCTTGATCGTATCAATAACACACTTGGAGCTGCTGCCAAGAATTTGCAGCGTCGCGTGCCTGAATACTTTTTACAAAACTTCTTTATTACGACCAGCGGCTTTTTTACGGATCCTCCGCTCCTCGTTGCCTTGCAAGTTATGGGGGCAGACCGTATCATTTTTTCTATTGACTATCCTTACAGCACAAACGCGCAAGGACGTACATTTCTGGATAACGCATCCATAAGCCCTGCCGATAAAGAAAAAATTAGCCATCTGAACGTCGAACGTCTCTTACGCCTGTAGGATGTGATACATGGATTCCTACAAATTCACGCGCACCATACGGAGCATACGTTCTGTGGCATCCGTTGCTAGCGTTGCGGCATGTTCCATTGCATAGGGGAGCGTCATGGGGCCAGAAGGAAGTACAGTAATACCATCAACGCCTAGTTCATACACCTTCTGATAGCCATTTCCTAGGCCACCAGCGAGTGCTAGCACGGGCAAGCCATAGCGTTTTGCAAACGTTGCAACAGCTCCCACACTTTTGCCATACGCCGTTTGCTCGTCTATCTGCCCTTCGGCGGTAATCACAAGGTTGGCTTCACGCACATACGTTTCAAGTTTGACCGCTTCCAAAACAAGTTGTGCTCCTGGTTGGAGGGTTGCATGGAGAAACGCAATCATGCCAGCACCTAATCCACCAGCCGCGCCCGCGCCAGGAATATCGCGGACTTGCTGCCCTAGATCGCGTTCAAGTATCAGGGCGTAATGGTCTAATGCCGCATCGAGTTGCTGGACCATTGCGGGTGTTGCGCCTTTTTGAGGACCATACACGGCTGACGCTCCCGTTGGACCACATAAGGGATTGGTTACATCACACGCAACCTCGAATGTGCATTCCTGTAGACGCGGGTCTAGTTGCTCTAGTGAAATATGTGAAAGAGTTGTCAGAGCTGCACCACCACGGGCAATCGCTGTTCCCTGCTCTGTAAGGAGTGATGCTCCTAGTGCTTGTGCCATGCCAGCACCACCATCATTTGTCGCACTTCCGCCAATACCAAGAATGAAGTGACGACGCCCACGCTCAATGGCTGCTAGCAGAAGTTCACCAACGCCATAGGTCGTCGTGAGAAGTGGGTTACGTTGTGTCGGTGGCACAAGCGGGAGACCAGAGCTTGCCGCCATCTCAATCGCTGCGGTACGTCCATCGCCAAGCAAGCCAAAAAATGCGGAAACTGGTGTGCCTAATGGACCCATTACCGTTTGCCATGCGAGTTCCCCTCCTGTCGCATCCACCAGTGCTTGTACCGTTCCCTCACCACCGTCTGCCACTGGCACAACATCAACATCTGCTTGTGGATAGACCGCCCGTACTCCCAATGCGATTGCCTGTCCGACCTCCTCTGCTGTGAGGCTGCCTTTTAATGCCTGCGGCGCAATAACAACACGCATGACCATCTCCGTTCGATGAGATAATTGGTACGCATTTGATTGTATCACATCCTCTGAACATGCCGATTGACAAAGTCGTGTGATACAATCAAATTCACGCAGCGCATTTTTCTCACACATTGGTGTAGTTTCGTACAGCGTACCACTGAGATGTATCACAGACGATCATACGGAGGTAGTGTTGATGTTTCACCAAATACTTGTCCCCGTTGCTGGCAATCTGTTTCTTTCCTTCCTCGTTGGTTTCGTGCCTATTATTACTGTCCTCGTCCTGCTTGGTGTTGTCAGGCTTCCTGCATGGCAGGCCGCACTTGCTGGATTAGTTGTTGCATTCTTGCTGGCAATGCTTGTATGGGGAATGCCAATAGGGTTAGCCGCAAACTCCATCCTGGACGGTGTTGTCTTCGCGTTAGTGCCTGTCATGTGGATTGTGTGGAACGCGATGTGGTTGTACAACATCTCTGTGCGTTCCGGTAAGTTTGACCTCTTCCGTCGTTGGATGATTCACAATGTGCCTGCCGATAAACGCATTCTCATGCTGGTCATCGGCTTCAGTTTTGGCGCGTTGATGGAGGGTATCGCGGGTTTCGGAACGCCAATTGCCATTGGTAGTGCTCTACTAATTGGTCTTGGTTTTCCAGTATTGGACGCACTAGCGATTACACTAGTATTTGACACGGCACCTGTTGCCTTTGGTGCATTAGGTGTGCCAGTGACGACGCTGGCACAGGTGACGAACCTGCATGCACCACTACTCTCCGCGATGATTGGGCGGCAACTTCCGTTCTTTGCCTTTCTCTTGCCATTCTATGTGATGGCAGTTTTCATGGGTGTGCGCAGTTTACGCACCATTTGGCCTGTAGCATTAGTAGCGGGTGGCTCGTTCGCGCTCACGCAATTCTTTGTGTCAAACTTTATCGGACCAGAATTGCCGGACGTGCTGGCCTCGCTGGTCTCGCTAGTCTGTGTTATCCTCTTTGTGCAAGTGTATAAACCAAGTGATAGTGAGCAGTATCGCGCCCAATTCGCCAACGTAGATAGTATGAATGCTGGTTCAAACGAAAATGTAGATAGTACCAGGGTAAACGCCGGTTCAATTGATGAGGAAGGCGTTGCTGTACCATCTGCCAGGAACGCTGTCCAAGACAATGGCAAACCCACGACAAGTGAAGCGGTCTATGCATGGTTGCCGTGGGTGCTTGTGAGTGTTGTTGTTATTCTCTGGACCATCAAGTGGCCTAACGGCACCAAAACAGGCTTCTTCCAAATGGCGTCGCTTGGACAGTCAATTATCAAATGGCCCGGCTTGCACAATGCAGTATTGCTAACGTTCTACCACAAGCCCTATGCCGCTCTCTACACATTTCAGCCGCTGGGAACAGGAACAGCTATTCTTGTGGCGGTTATTCTCACCGCCCTGATTCTCCGGGTCAGTGTACGTACCTTTTTCCTTGCGTTAGCTGATACTTGGAAACAGTTGCGTTTTGCCATTCTCACTGTTATGCTCATCGTTGGCCTGGCTTTTCTCTATAACTATTCGGGTATCGCATACACGCTTGGTCTTGCCATCTCGTCGGTGGGAGCGGTCTTCCCCTTCTTCTCGGCCTTCCTGGGTTGGATTGCCTGTTTCTTGAGTGGCAGTGATACATCGAGCAACGCACTGTTTGGAAATTTACAAGTTGTAGCGGCAAACAGACTCAACCTCAGTCCAGTGCTCATGGCAAGTACAAACTCGACAGGTGCAGTCATGAGTAAAATGATCTCACCTCAAAACGTAACAACCGGTGTTTCGACAACAACACTTGTGGGTAAAGAGGGCTTAGTCATTCGTCGCACCTTTATTCACAGTATCATCCTAGTATCGTTAATGGGTCTACTCGCGATGGCTCAGCAGTATCTTATACCGTGGATGATTCCACACTAACGTAGCCTTGCCTCTTCTTGACTTGATGCTTGGAGTGCGCTCAAGCAGATTAACAATTACTCTGGGAATCCCACGGACGCCCACAAGGGGCAAGACTGTTGAAAGAAGCGCAATTGGGTGGGATTTGGAGCACCACGGACGCCCACAAG
>CAXTWV010000185.1:0-1023 GCA_964248005.1 uncultured Ktedonobacteraceae bacterium
GGTGTGTTACAATTTTTCGCACGATATAGAGGAGACATATCATGGTCAACATTCCAGACCCATTCGCGCAATTTATGCTTGAGCTTCATGGCGACAAAGGTCGCGTGTGGCTCGAGCGTCTACCAGCTATACTCACGGCGTGTGAGCAACGCTGGCATATTACACTTGGCACGCCATTTCCAAACATTTCCTTTCATTTTGTTGTTCCTGCGCTGCGGGATGATGGCACACCCGTTGCTGTGAAAGCACACTCACCAACAGGCGAATTCGCGGAGGAGCTAGAAGCGTTGCGCCTCTTCGATGGACATGGTATGGCAAAATTGTTAGCTTATGATGTCAATGATGAGGTGATGTTGCTAGAACGGCTACGTCCAGGGATATCTCTGAGAAGAATGGAGGATGATGAAAAGGCGATTTCGATTGCCTCAACCGTCATGAAACAATTATGGCGTCCTGTACCATCTGTACATCCCTTTGCCACGGTTGAGAAGTGGGGGCTTGGTTTTACGAGACTGCGAGAACACTATCAAGGTGGTAATGGTCCATTTCCCAAAGCATTACTTGAGGAAGCGGAAACGCTCTACGCGGAGTTGAGCACGTCTATGGCGAAACGGATGTTGTTACATGGCGATCTGCACCAAGATAATATCCTCTCGTCTGAGCGGAATGGCTGGCTAGCCATTGACCCTAAAGGCTTGATTGGTGAGCCAGCGTATGAGACAGGGGCAATGCTACGCAACTTCCTGCCAGAACTCTTGGAGCAACCCGACCCGAAGCGGATACTTGCACGACGCATAGACCAATTTTCTGAAGAACTGGGTTTTGAACGTACACGTATACGCGGTTGGGGTCTCTCACAAGCAGTGCTAGCAGCATGGTGGGGCGTCGAGGATACTGGTCAGCTTGGAGAGGGAGAATTGACCTGTGCAAGGTTGTTGTCAGAGATATAAATGGTGTGTTGATTATGTATTTTGTGGGCGGGGGGGGGGGCGGTCTCTAGCACGGAGCCATTTTTTGTTTTTT
>CAXTWV010000185.1:1033-9826 GCA_964248005.1 uncultured Ktedonobacteraceae bacterium
AAATTTGTGGTGTTGTCTTCCGTCCGGGCCCCCTCGCCCCAAAAAACCAATCAATCAACACACCATTTATATCTATTTCGAGAGGTACCAATCAGTTGTGGTGATACCACCGTAATTGACGGTCTTTTTTACGACACCGCCAGGGTTGGAGAAGCCTACGATGGGCCTGCCAGCCTCCGCGACTAAGAGACTATCATGCCAGATTGGAGCGGCACCATCGACACCGGTTACATTGACCATGGGCGAGTTGTCGTTGTTGCCAGCCCACACGCCCATCACGTAGTCACTGGTGTAGCCAACGGTCCAGTTGTCGTCGAAATTAGTAGAGGTACCAGTCTTCGCGGCGGATGGTCGAATGGTGCCGGGATTGCCGAGATAGCAATCAGTGTCACTACTGCTGTGCAGGTCGAGCGCACTACATTTGCCGAACTCGAAGGTACGCGACGAATTGTCACTTAGCACATTTGTCATGATGAAGGCCACCTGTTTTGAGATCACACGCTGTCCAGGTTGTTGTATATGCAGAATTACATTGCCCTGCACATCTGTCACGGTATTGATAGCATGTGGTGGAACACGTACACCGCCATCGGCGAAAACGCCGTAGGCAGAGGTTTCATCAAGCAGGTGTACGCCCAAACTCCCAAGCACAAGTGTATAGTTCGGCGTTCCTTGATAACTATTGATACCCATCACCTGAGCTGTATGTAGTGATTGGTCAACGCCTGTCTGCATAATGAGCTTCACAGCCGGAATATTGAACGAGTTCTGCAGCGCATAGCGATAGGTAATCAGACCATGATAGCTCAGATCGTAGTTTTGTGGCACGTATGGGGGTAGTCCACAGCACATTTGCACCGTCAACGGCCCATCCTCCACGGCTTGACCAGGACTCACACCTTGCGCGAACGCTGTGGCGTAGATGAAAGGCTTGAATGAAGAACCGGGTTGACGATAGCCCTGTGAGGCCACGTCAAAGGCACCCGTTTTGGGGTCATTCGGGTTGATATTACCGAGTAAGACACGAATATCACCATTGTGATAGTCAATGAGCACCTCTGCCGCATCCGACATATGATGAGCTTGTGCAAGTGCAGCGATATGCTGTTGTGCGATCTTCAACACTTTATTTTGTAGTGGCAGATCAAGTGTAGTAGAGACAACCAGACCTGCACGCGAGAGGTCAGGAATTTTTACATGTAATTCTTGTGCTAACTCATTAACAGCATAACGGACAAAGTGTGGTGCGAGTGCGTTTTGTATCACACCACGGTGCAGAAAGTTTGGCTGTTGCGTTTCGATAAACGCGGACTCTTCCTGGGCGTGTGTGATATATCCCTGCACCTGCATCTGCTGTAGCACTTCCTGTACGCGCGACGTTGCCGATTTGGGGTATAAGAATGGGTCGCGTCCAATCGGCGCACTAGGAATACCAGCAAGCATTGCGGCCTGTGCGATATCGAGTTGCGAAGCTGCCGTTGCGTGCGGCGTATCCTTCAAATTGAAGTAGGTAAACGCTGCTGCATCGGCTCCATAGGCTTGTTCACCATAGTAGGTGGTGTTGAGATACATCGAGAGTATCTGGTCTTTTGTGTATTGACGACTGACAGCGGGCGCGAGAATAATTTCCTGCAACTTACGCACAATCGACTCTTGATTGCCCACAATCGCATTCTTGATAAGCTGCTGTGTGATAGTACTGCCGCCAGAGACAACATGACCACGCGTTAAGTCCGAGAGGGCTGCACGCACAATGCCAGTGATATCATAGCCAGGATTGGTGTAGAAATATTGATCCTCAATAGCAATCTCAGCGTGTGCGAGATTTGGCGAGATTTTCGCGAGCGGTACAGTTGTCTGCAAACCTTGGTCGATGGCTTGATACAGCAATGTGCCATGCGAGTCATACATCTTGAGACTGTCTTTTGGCAATATATCACTAAGCGTCGTCACCTGCTGCTGATAACGTTGCTGGGTTGCTCCTACCACGGCTGTTAATGCAACCAACACAGAAGCCAGCACAACAATCACGATAAGCGAACCAAAGGCAAGTGGAAGCATAGCCCATTTTGTACCAATGTTGTCAACGGCAGCGTAGCGTAGATTGCTATTGTGCAGGTTTTTCCGCTTGATATGACGTTTGGTACGCCAGCCTGTCGCATTGGGTTGATTGTGTGGAACGGCATAATAGGCCCCGCGTTCTGGACGTTCGGGCTGTGCGTTGAGTCGCTGTGCCGCCGCCGCTCGACTATGTACAGGTAGCTGAGCAACTGGACGCGACGCACCTTGCCCATTACTACTCATATTGCTAGCTTGAGAAGATTTTTGTAAGCTTGAAGAAGATTGCGCTGGTTGTAATGGTTCTGTCGGATGCTGGTCAGTCTGCATAGCCCGCCTCTTTCTGGACAAGAAACGCCTGTAGTAACGTCTCCTGCCCCCACTCACACCCTATATATACACAATATACAATGATATAAAAAATATCTCGTCGGGAAACACAGGTTTTCCTATATATACTAAATACGTCCTATGAACATTAATGGATTACAATCTACCCTATATACCTTTGAAAAGGCTTTTACCTACTATTGCATATGTTCCATGTGTTTCTAAACGAGGTTCTCTGTCTATATTAACGGTGTGTATAGCGCGATGGTAACGAGGCTTGCATAGGGTGATATCAATAAATACAAGAAATAGAGCGGTGCAGCACGAGATACCATGAAACAAAAAATGTTTCATGGTATCTCGTGCAGCACCGCTCTATTTCTTTTCAGCAGGACTTTGGTGTTGAGTTTGTGGATCAAGTGAATCCTCATAAACGGAGGGTTTTAGGACGCCGATATAAGGTAGGTTGCGATAGCGTTGTGCATAATCAAGGCCGTAGCCGACAACAAATTTATCGGGAATAGAGAAGCCTGTGTAGTCAATGGTGACTGCTTTGAGCCGCTCACGTTGCTTGTCAAGCAGAGTGCAGATACGCAAACTCAACGGATTACGCCTGTTAAGCAGGTCCACGAGATAATGCAGAGTGAGGCCACTATCAATGATATCTTCGATAATAAGCAGATGCTTCTGATTGATTGGTCCTTCAAGGTCTTTGACGATGCGTACAACGCCACTGGAATGTGTGCTTGCGCCATAACTTGCAACGGCCATATAGTCGATCTCTAGTGGCAACTCAATGGTACGCGAGAGGTCCGCGATAAAAGGGACCGCTCCTTTCAGCGTGCCGAGCAACAAGAGATTCTGGCCTCGGTAGTATTGCGTAATTTGCGCACCCAATTCAGCGACCTTGGCGTGTAACTGTTCCTCCGAAATGAGTATCTCCAAAATGTCTTCGTGCATATATATCCTCTTCCCTCAATATTTTAATAATTTCAAACACACAATTTCTCGTGTATGTTCTGTAAGCCGTGCGCGATTCTCGACACAGACACCACCTAGCCAGACAGGAAACCCATCAGCATTGAAAAAGAGCGGTAGTGTGTCGCGCTGATCGCGCGGAATATGTTTGTCTATCAGAATATCTTGTACCTTCTTTTCATGCATCATACCCAGTGGTCGTAGTGCATCGCCGGGATGACGCGTGCGAATATGTAGGGACGTACCCACATATCCAGCGTCGAGATAGACCATGTGTGTTGTGGCTGGCAAGAGACGCCATACCTGTTGCCAATCCTGGCACTGTATAGCTATACGCACCTTGTTCACAATCTCTGCTGGCAGCAACTCCGCGCTAGCCAACCATTGGGTTCCTTGTAAAAGAACGTTGCCAGGAACAGAAAGCAGTACAGGTTCATCTATACCATGAAGTAGAGTGGTATGTGTTTCTTCCCTATCCCGTCGCTGAAAAATTAAGCTAGTAGTATCGCGTCTTACAATCAGCGCATCGGGCAGGTCTAGTGCCACATCTTGTGTCGAGCTTTCACGCTGTATAAGTTGCTCGATGAGCAGATAGTGACGCAATTCTAATGGAGATTGTCCCGCACTCAATATGCTGGTAACACGGCGCAGAAGATGTCTTTGAATACTGAGCGATAGAGCGTGTAAGTGCGGTATTGAAAGAACAAGTGTTGTATCTTGCTCACTAAGCATAACAGTAGGCCAAGCCTGCTCTACCTGTGCATCGATCCATTCCGCATCGACGCGCATCACTTCGGCAGTGCGTAGAAGTGTGGTACGAAAATTAGCGTTCATTGTTTCAATGAGAGGTAGCAGGTCATGCCGAATGCGATTACGATAAAAACGCGTATCGCTATTGCTGGCATCCTCAATGGGCATCAGGCCGTGTTGCTCACAATAGGCCAGCGTCTCGGCATGGGTGACACATAAAAGGGGACGAATGATATCTTGTTGTCGTGGCTGGAGTCCGACCATACTGGCAATACCGCCACCACGTATCCAGTGCAGCATCAGCGTCTCTACCGCATCGTCTTGATGGTGAGCAATGGCGATAGGCCGTCCCTGCGCGACCTCGCGTAAGAAGCGATAACGTGCCACACGTGCGGCATCTTCTAGTGAACGTCGCTCTTGTTGCGCGAGCATAGGAACATCCGTTGTACCGATTGTATAGGGCAAACCCCAGGCTTGTGCTAGTTGCGCAACCTGTATGGCTTCCAATTCGCTCGCGTTCCCTCGTAATTGATGATTGAGATGGGCAACATGCACACGTATTTCTGGATAGCGTTTTCCTTGTCCACAGAGCATGTATAATAGATGAAGGAGACACAATGAGTCGGCCCCGCCAGAGAACGCGACCACAATAGTGCCACGTGCTGGTAACAGGGCGTGTTGCTCGATATAGGCGGTGACTCTCTCCTGCATGGTTGCGTCCAATATAGCTCTTATGATACGATAGAAATAATTATAGCACCTTGTCTTATTATTGGTATGTGTATGGGCTGATAGGGGTTTCCGAACATCGAAACAAGGGCACCCGCAAAGGGATGTAGAAAATGGCACTTCGTAAAGTAATTACAACAGAAAATCCGATTCTGCGCCAGAAGGCAAAGAAGATTCATCGGTTCGACCCATCGTTACAACGGTTGGTCGATGATATGTTTGAGACCATGCACGCGTCAAACGGCGTTGGTCTCGCGGCCCCACAGATCGCGCAATCCATCCGTGTCTTCGTCGCTGAATATACCGACCCCGAAGAGGAGGGACAGCATCACAAGGTTGTTGTCTTCAATCCAGAAATTGTGAAGGCCGAAGGCGAGGCACTCGGTTCCGAGGGCTGCTTGAGCATTCCTGGTTATGTCGGAGATAATATTCGACGCGCCACGAAGATACTCGTCAAGGGACAAGACGTGAAGGGGAAAGCCATCCGTATTCCCGCTGAGGGCTGGTTCGCACGCATTCTCCAACACGAAATCGACCATCTGGACGGAGTACTCTTCCTTGACCGTCTCGAACGACCAGAAGACCTGCGCGAAGTCGGCGAGGAGGAAGAACTCGAAGAGGAAGCCGCAGGCGTTATCGAATAACATATTCTCAATAGTATGTAGAAGCTCATGTTGGCAGCTTTGCTGCCAACATTAGCTTCTACATACTATACCTACATTTTTTGTTGTTTGCGCAACATAGTGACGTGCTGTCTACCAAGGGCATGTTCACAAGCAAAGCAGGCGTAGAAGCCTTCCTCATGGTAGTTGAGGTCACTCACCGAGAAGTGCAGGTAGCAGATGCCACAACGTGTCGTATCTTGCTGACTTGCCATATGACGGTCATGCTCAAACAGTTCGCGCAGTGACTGGATGAGATGCTCAAATTCGTAGGAGCTGGTGTGTGTGTGCTCTATTCCAGCAGGAGTTGGACCCAGTACAGGTAAAGCACCCGTAACATTGCTTGCTCGCATCTCACGACGGCTTACGAACGCACTTCCATTATTGCTCGGCGTTTCACTATTTTTAGGACCCGATGGATTATATTCATTGCTCAAGGCAAAATCTCCACAACAGTATATCTGGGATGGCACGCATTGTGCCTCATCTATTATACGCCTTAGAGGTTACATAAGGCAAGCGACGCGTTTTGTGAAGGTGTTGGGCGTGCTATACTGAAAGATAGCCACAGGTTAACGGCGTGTAGGGGTCTAATTCTATTACACCCTGTTGGCAACGCACAATGTTGAAGGATATATGGGATGGTTCATCAATCCTGTGAACATGGTCGATTGGGTAAAGGGTGTAATAGAATTAGACCCCTACAATCGACGTATCCGCACAAATTTGTCAAATCCTTATGATAGATCATACACCGAACGAAAAGGAACTGCGTCATGACATTTCTACAAGGGGTATTGTTATTCGTTGCCGCCATATTGGGTGGGACGCTCAATTCTGTAGCGGGTGGTGGCAGTTTCTTTACCTTTCCAGCATTGATCTTCACAGGCGTTGGCTCTATTACAGCGAACGCGACGAGTACAGCGGCACTCTTGCCCGGCTCTGTGGCAAGTGTGGGTGCTTATCGGGATGATCTCGCGGAGCAACAGCGTGGTTTGCTGTACCTTCTACTCGGTACAAGTCTGATTGGTGGTGTGCTTGGTGCAATTCTTTTGTTACGCACTCCAGAATCAACCTTCGTGAGCTTAATTCCCTATTTGTTGTTGGGCGCAACACTGCTTTTTGCCTTGAGTCCATACGTCACCGCACGTTTGCGCATGCGTGCCGTTGAAAAGACGACACGTATTTCGGCGATAAGCTTGATTGTCATTGCCTTCGTACAATTCATCATCGCCATCTACGGCGGCTATTTTGGCGGTGGTATTGGTATTATGATGTTAGCGGCACTGGCCTTTATGGGCATGGACGACATCAATAGGATGAACGCGGTCAAGACGGTTTTGACATCAGCAATCAACGGTGCTGGCACTGTAACCTTTATCATTGAAGGGAGAGTCCTCTGGCTACAAGCAGTTGTAATGATTGTTGGAGCAATTATCGGTGGCTATGGTGGTGCATATTATGCGCGTAAAATTGAGCAAAGATGGATACGTCTCTTCGTCATTGTGACAGGTGTAGTGTTGACGATATATTTTTTCGTGCATCATTAAGCGCATGTTACCTACCGAAACGCTATGCAAGCGTAACCCGTGAATACCATAACATACATTTTAGAGACACAACTTACTTATCAAGAAAACGGATACAGACATCATGGCACAACAAGAGACTCAACCTCAAAACGATGCTCAACTCACGGAATCTCAAAACGGGAATTCGCAAGTACAACAGCAGAATACGCAAGACGATGGGAAAGAGCACGCGAGCAAATGGGCACTATTTTCGATTGTCGCCATTGGAGTTTTCATGGCAACCCTCGACTCATCTATTGTCAACATCAGTTTGCCAAGTATCGCACGTGACTTCAAGGTGCCGCTCAACGGCGCGATTGAATGGGTGATTATCTCCTACCTCGTTGTCACAGCCGCTGTCTTGCTCTCAGCGGGTCGTCTTTCAGATATGATTGGACGTAAAGCTATCTGGGCGATTGGCCTCTTCGTCTTTACAGGAGGCTCGGCTCTATGTGGCGCGGCTCCATCGCTTGGTTTTCTGGTCGCGGCACGTGCTGCTCAGGGACTTGGTGGTGCGCTTTTGTTTGCAACAAGTCCCGCCATGATTACGAACGCATTTCCACCGCAGGAACGCGGGCGAGCACTTGGCCTGAACGCGGTCATGGTCGCGCTTGGTGTCAGCGTTGGTCCACCGCTTGGTGGTGTTATCACGGCCTATTTCACATGGCGTTGGATATTCTATGTCAACGTGCCTATTGGTATCATTGGCATTCTATTGACATTACGTGTCCTCACCGAAAAGATTCACCGTAACCCAAGCAAGTTCGACCCCATTGGCGCAATACTGTTAGGCGTGGGGCTTGCAAGCTTGACGGCGGCACTTTCGTTTGGACAAGAAATCGGCTGGTCTTCGCCACTCTTTATCGCAGGTATTGTGGTGAGTGTTATTATGCTTGGACTTTTTCCATTTATAGAGAATCGTGTCGCTAACCCGATTATCGACTTGAAGCTGTTACGCAACCGCGTCTTCCTCTCAGCGAATATGAGCCTTGTACTCAGCTTCCTGGCACTCTTCGCCGTTAGTTTCATCATGCCATTCTATCTGGAACAATTACGCGGCTTCCCGACACAGATTGTTGGTCTGCTACTCACACCACTACCAATCATGATTGCGATCATTGCTCCTATTAGTGGTTCGTTAGCTGACAGATTCGGTAGCACACGCTGGCTTGCATCCGGTGGTTTAGCGATTGCGTGTGTTGGTCTCATTCTGTTAAGCCAACTGAACGCACACAGTTCCGTGTTCGATATCATCTGGCGGCTGGTTGTCACGGGTGCTGGACAAGCCTTGTTTCAATCACCGAACAATAGTGCGCTACTAGGGTCGGCTCCGCCACAACAGCGCGGTAGTGCCTCTGGTTTCCTGGCAACAGGGCGTGTCATGGGACAAAGCTTGAGCGTTGCCCTCGCGGGTGCCGTCTTCGCGAGTCTTGGCGGTTCTGCCGCCGGCCTTGCCATTCAAAACCATTCTGGCAACCTGAGTGCATTACAGCAAACATTTACGACAAGTTTTCGTACTGCTCTGCTCGTCTGTGCATGTATTGCCGCCATCGGCGTCTTCACATCATTAGTGAGGGGTAGCGGCGAAAAGAAAAAGGCGTAGCCTTGTTTACTTTAGGAGCATCAGCCATCATTATAGATGCACAACAACGGGTGTTGCTATGCCATCGTATGGACATGGATTTCTGGAATTTGCCAGGGGGCGGCGTTGAACA
>CAXTWV010000186.1:0-9750 GCA_964248005.1 uncultured Ktedonobacteraceae bacterium
GATATAGCGACGGAGCTTGCTATCTTATGTGATGGAGACGAAGGGTTGCTTGTTGGGTATGAAAGTGTTGAGTTCCTCGCACCACTCTATGCTGGCGATTTTGTCGAAGCGACTGGACGCATTACAAACATCGGACGTACATCACGACGACTAGAATTTGAGGCATATAAGGTAATTACTCCTCGACGAGATATCAGCGATTCTGCCGCAGATTTGTTAGAGACTCCCTTGCTGATAGGGCGTGCGATAGGTACAACGGTGGTGAAGATTGAGCAACAAAGGAGGAAAGATGCAAGATAACAGAACTAATAGAAGACACTCTCGGCAAGTATACTTGCCGAGAGTGTCTTCTATTAGTTCTGTGGTAAGACTTTTTTTCCAATTTTCAGGACAAGATATTTATCCAGTGAAATTCATCGTACTCACGGCTGTATGCGCTAGGAGTTTCTGAGCATTGCGCCACAAGAGTTTTTCTCGTACCTCTGGTGTAAAATACGTGAGCGGTTCAAAATCTTTGAGCCAGCGTTGCGGAGTGATGAAGGGATAGTCAGAGCCAAATAGGAAGCGATCTTGCATACGTGTCGCGGCCTCGCGTAGCAATGTTTCAGGAATACGCTTCGGGGACCAGCCTGAAAGATCGTTATACACGTTCGTTTTATGCTGCATTGAGGCAATCATTTCCTCGTGCCAGGGCCAGGAAGGATGCGCACCAATAATAGTGAGGTTGGGAAAATCTGCGGCTAATGCATCCAGATAGATAGGACGTGTATGATCGAGTTTAATACCCATTCCACCAGGAGTACCAGCACCCAAACCGTTTGTGCCTGTATGAAAGAGCGCGGGAACTTGTAATTCCTGAATTTTCTCCATCAATGGATAAAAAGTAGGGTCGTTAGGATAGAAAGCCTGTACACCCGGATGAAACTTCGCACCAGCCAAACCCAAATCTTTTACCGCACGCTCAAACTCTTTAATTGCCGCCTTGCCTTTATGCGGATCGACACTGGCAAAGCCAATAAATTGCTGTGGGTAGCGTTTGACAATCTCTGCCACATAATCATTGCCCAATGGAGGTAAGCCAGTAGCGGTTTCAGCATCCCAGGCAAGCAGCACGCCAATCATATCAAGTTCTGCGTAATCGGCAGCAATCTGCTCAATGTCCTTGAGTTTGACCTCTGTACGGAAAAAACGCTCTGCCGCCTTCGCATATGGACCAAGTGTAACCTGCATAAACTCCGTTGTAGGTAGATGGACATGAAAGTCAATAGCACGTGGCATAGAAATATTCCTTTCGTTCGGTAGAAACGTACCTCATTGTACATCTGATGCTCTCTATTATAGTCTTGTGTTCCAGTACTCTGTAAACAAAGATGTTAGTTCTCTTGACACGAAACGTTTAAAAGGTATGTAATAAAGCACATCTGCCCTTCCCAACTCAAACAATTCTTCGCATCACTTGAAAGAGGAAGTTTACTCGGACTGAGAGGTATGTATCGCATGAACAATGCTGATGGCATTGATCGTAAGCTGGGAGAGCAAGAGCTTCTCCGCTTGCTCCATAGTGAGCAGCAGGCGCGTCACGAAGCGGAAGTAGCTCAAAAACGACTCACGAATGTTCTCGACTCCCTAACTGATGGCTTCATGATCTTCGATACTGAGTGGCACTACCGCTATATCAACTCCCAAGCAGAACCCTTCGCAGGCAAGCCAAAAAAAGACCTTTTGGGACAGGTTGTGTGGGAGGTCTTTCCCAACCTGATTGGCTCCACGTTCTATCTGCAATACCAACACGCTATGAACAAGCAAGAACCCGTTGCATTCCGTATATTTTCTGCTGTACTCGACAACTGGTTTGACATACGAGCATATCCAATTCCCGATGGATTGGTGGTGTACTTCCGTCAGATCACTGAGCAAGTGCAAGCCGAGCAAGAGCGCACACGTCTTCTGGAAACCACAAAACAAGCTCACATCGAGGCAGAAGCAGCACTCGCGGTACGCAATACGTTCCTTTCGAGTGTTTCACATGATCTCAAAACGCCTCTGGCAGCGATTAAAGCTAATCTGCAACTCGTGCAACGACGTGTGAAAAGGGAACCTCCAAAGGAGAATGCATGGATCACGGAGCGACTGATGGCAATGGAACGTGGGGTCACGAAAATGACAGGCATGATTGATGACCTGCTCGACCTTTCACGACTACAGGCATCGCAACAACAAGAGGAAGACTTTGTTTCACTTGATCTTCTCCCCTTAATTCGATCTGCTGTTATCGAACAACAAGCAACAACCAGACGGCACAAACTGCTCCTCACAACGGATGATGAGCCTCTTCCCGTGTACGGCAACTCGATACGCCTAGACCGTGCTGTGACCAATCTACTAGGCAATGCGATCAAGTATAGCCCACAGGGGGGCAATATCACCATCATGGTTACGAAAGAACAGCAAGATGGGCTACAATCGGTCTGTCTATCTCTTATAGATCAAGGTATAGGGATTCCAGTATCTGACCTTCCATATATCTTTCGCCCCTTTCAGAGAGCGAGCAACGTGACAAATCGGATTCAAGGAACGGGCATTGGGCTAGCAAGTGTGGCACAAGTGATTGAGCAGCACAAAGGAACAATTGAGGTTAGGAGTGAAGAGGGACGCGGAAGCAGTTTCACCGTGCGCTTGCCATTGATGATAAAAAACGCGACAGAATAAGTGTCAAAATAGAGCAGATGAAAAAGGTACAACTGTGAGTATACAGCCTCAACTGGAAGGTGTAGCACACCAGCAAGAGAGTAATGCATACATTTTGGTCGTTGATGACGACCTTAATCTGTGTCAAACGATTCAGGTAGTGCTTGAGGAGGAGGGTTTTACGGTAGAGACCGCGCTGGACGGTGTGGAAGCATTAGAACGAGCTGAGCGTGTGAAACCTGCAATAGTGATGCTAGACATGGGATTGCCTTTACTCGATGGAGAAGCCGTTGCCAGAGAACTGCAAGTACGATATGGAAAGACAATTCCCGTTGTACTTATGACAGCAGATGGACATGTCAAAGAAAAAGGTCAACGCGTAGGAGCGGTCGTGGCACTTGGGAAACCATTTGAAATTGATGATCTAGTCATGGCTGTTCATCAGGCTCTTTCGTCGAGAGGAGGGGAGGCAAACATGTTATAACGGAGAGAGCATACCTGCCCATCATAACAACATCTCTAACGATACATGTGCAGTACGTCACATCACTACTGTGCTTTATGGCATAGTACATTCCGGCAAAAGCTTGTACACTTCTCGAAAAGAAGAAATCTTGAGAAACAGAGTAAGGAGCTTTTGCATGAACACCTTTTTCCTCAAACAAGTACGTCTGACAATCGTAGGGATCTGTAGTATTGGTATTCTCTTGCTCTTTAGCGCATGTTCTGGGATAGCAAGCGGCACAGGTACAGGAGGCTCCATTGTTGGGAAAATACAGTCAGTGAGTGCCGTAAACCATAGTGTGATTATTAATGTGAATGGTCAAAATATCACCGTTAGCAATCTGACTGACTCACAGATAACGAGTCTACAAACACAGGTCGGAAAGACCTACTCGTTCCAGGTACAAGCAACACAAAACAGTACGAATAGCTACACAATCAATAGCAATACTGATCCAACAGAAAATGATGGAGCCACGCCAGTTGTCGATGTTACTGACACTCCCAATGATAGTGTCAACAACGAGCTTGGAAGCCTCAGCTTTATTGGTAAAGTACAGCAAGTGAATGGTAGTACCATCGTTGTTGCCATGCCTAACGGACAAACACTCTCGATGGTAGTAGTCAACGGTCAGAGCGATCTTACTGATATCGGTGGAACACTTCCGGCGGTCAACACAATAGTTAAAGCTGAGGCAAATGCCAATACAGATGGTAGTTTCACTCTGTCCAAACTCGAAGCCACAGATGCAAACGATCTACAAGACTCAACCAAATTGAACACGCTTGACATACAGGGCACAACCACGCAAGCGGTAGGCTCTGACAACATTGTACATGTCAAAGTTGGAAGTAAAAACTTTGCATTCGCATTGAGTTCCACCAGTGAACTTAAGGATTTCGCGAATACACAAGCAATCGTCAACAACCAGGCTGTCAAAGTCGAAGTGCTGTTCACTGGCTCGAATGGCTCTATCCTTAAAATAGAAAATAGCAATAACTAGTGGAGAAATTTCTTTAGCGAGAGGGGGACGCAAGCGACATAGGTGCCGCGCGTGTCCCTTCATTGCTATCCTTTTTCACAGTATCTAAAAGTGCAACACTTGCATCAGCAATTGCAGTATGGGCTGTTTCGCGTGAGGTGGTAGGTTGCCCATCGCCATCTTGCACCCCGTAATCTCCAAAGAAAGCATGGACGCCTCCCTGAACAACAACATAATTCGTTGTCATAGGCAGAAGTGGTTTTGCCGCAGCTATTTTCGCGGGTGTGGCTAAACCATCATTTGTGCCAGAAATAGAGGTGATGTGTAGCCTTGTTTGTTTCGAGAGGTCCTCGCTTGGATACGAAGCATACAGCAATAGACCTTTTATGATGACATTGTGGAGCGCAAAACTACACGCCGAAACACCACCGAGCGAGTGTCCTCCAATAACCCATAGCTTTATCGAAGGGTTCGCTGCGATTACATTGCTTGCGAGATTTGTACCTAACAAAGCGATATTCAACGGCATTTTGACGATGAATGCGGCATAGCCATGTTCCGCGAATGTGTGCATATATCGCGCGTATGCATCAGGGTCAACACGTGCTCCTGGATAAAAAATAATGCCCTCGATAGGATGCTGCTTCGGCATAAATATGATGTCGTCGTTTGTCGTTGTCACCGTGACACCATTTCCATTATGTAAAGCATCCATCGCTTGTGGTGACGCAGGAAAAGGGCGCAACCACCATGCTGTGCCCGCAATCGTGATGAGCAACACACACAGGATGCCGAGCAACACCCATCGTAGAAGACGCCGACGACGCGGTTTCGTCTTCACGCTCTTTGTGCCTCAACCTTGGCAAGAAACGCTAATACGGTCTGCATGTACAATTCTGGTTCCTCGGCATGGGCAAGATGTGAACTTTGCTCAAAGACAACCCATTCTGAACCAGCGATACCTTTATGCATAATCTCGTTAATAACCGGAGTCGATTCGTCGTAACGACCCGATACAATCAGCGTGGGGAGATGGATTTCCGCAAGGCGGTCTGTACGGTCCCAATCCTTAATCGTTCCAATGACATGAAATTCGCTTGGGCCATTCATGGTATAGTACACAGGTTGGCTCAGTCTATCAAAGCCGCGCTGGACAAATTCTGGCATGGGTTTAATCCGAATCACATGCCGATCATAAAACACCGTCATTGCCTCTTGATATTCAGGGTCATCGGTTGTTCCATCAGCTTCATGGTTGAGCAAGGCAGCATTCACTTCCGGCGGCAGTTGCTCACGCAGACGATTGGCTTCCGCAATCCATAAAGGGATGCTGGATGTCGTATTCGCCAATATGAGACTTTCTAAGCCCTGTGGTTGTGTCAACGCATACTCGATGGCGAGCATCCCGCCCCAGGACTGACCCAGGATATGAACGTGCTCAAGTTCAAGTTCTTTGCGGACCGTCGCTAGCTCTGTCACGAAACGCGGAATTTGCCAGCGTGCTGTATCTTCTGGCAAATCAGAAAAGCCACACCCTAACTGGTCGTAAAAAATTACACGCCGCGTCTCAGATGCCATCAACGCCATGTTCTCTAAATAGTCATGGGGAACACCTGGGCCACCGTGTAGACAGAGAAGAGGTACAGATTCGTGTTCCGCACCTCCACCAATACTGCGATACCAGACCCGGAAACCATCTTCCACAGGCACAAAGCCCTCTTGCACATTCAGGGGTGTACTCGTACTCATGAATGAAACCATTCTTTCAGTAGACAGACTGCAATTCGTTACTTTATGATACCGTATTGCACCTTCATGAGCAAGAGACGTTGCACCGATTGGTTCACCTGATCCATGCTCAACTGTCCCTGCTGAATAGCATCTTTTAGAGCAACGATCACGCCCGCAACCTGACTAGCTGTGTATGGACCCTCTACCATATCGTTGCCCGCGATAATTGCCATCACTGACGCCTGAGCAATCGTCCATTTTTGCTGAATACCACCCATATATAAGCCGTCTGTAATCACGACACCATTGTAGCCAAGTTCTTTACGCAATACGCCATTGATGGCTTTTGACGAAAGCTCTGCTGGCAGAACAGGATCAATAGCAGTGGTGATTACATCTGTAGACATTATCATAGCAGGATGGTCCTGCTGAATCATCGTTTTGTAGGGAACAAAATCCGTATTTTCTAACTGTGCCATACTTTCGGTCACAACAGGCAATCCAGTATGTGGGTCTATTGCTCTATCTAGTGAACCTAAGCCAGGAAAATGCTTGAGGCACCCAATTGTTCCTGTACTTTGCAGGCCATTTAGGAAAGCCCCTGCATATGTTGAGACAGTTTTAGGATCATCACTAAAATATCTCGTTTGCAGCAAATTAGAAACTGGACCAACATCGACAACAGGTGCAAGGTCGGTATTAATACCCAATGATTGCATCAATTTTGCTGCCTGCACACCTTGTTGCTGTACTCCATTTACATCTCCTGTCGCAGCCATCGCGGAAGCAGAAGGTGTATCGCTGTCGAAGCCCGCATCGGTAAGTTTGCTTACTAGCCCACCTTCCTGGTCAATCGCTACCAGCAAAGGAATTTTCGCGTCGGCATTTGCCTTCACAGGAAATTGGCTTGCGACATCCATCGTGTTATTAGGCGCGTGGAAGTTGCCGTTAACGGGTTGGTACAAAAAACCGCCAACATACTGCTGTGAAACCATATAGGGAAGTTCAGTACTTTGATAGTCCGAACCAAAAAATTCAACCATGAGCAGTTGTCCCAACTTCTCATCAAGGCTCATGCCCTGCATAATCGAATCAACTTTGGTCAGTCGTGCCCGTAATGTTTCCTCGGTCTCAATACCATTGATATCCGATTTTGAATGTGCTGGCGAGGTGGTCACGTTTGTACTACCCGATGACGTACTGGAAGATGTAATGCCTGTAGCGTCAGCACAACTTGTCAGAAAGAACAGCATACAAAAGCAGAGTAGAATAACGAAGCGATGTGAGAAAGACATCACTGAATGTGATGGAAGTGTTTGCATGAAAAAGGCTCCACTAGCAATTTCGGGTTGTAAGGGTACAAGCTGTAGCCTGTATCATCTCATAAAAGTAAACGTTGAGGAGCAAGGAGAAGTAACGTACCCTTACTATTAGCACATCTTTACTCTTTATTAGAGAAAAGAAACATCGGTGGTATACTCTTAATTAAGCGCATAGAATATATGTGCGACACGTATGAAGTGGAGCAGAACAGCTGTGGCTCAATTTGATGATATCGAGCTTGTAGAGCGTCTTTTTCTTAAAGGATATCCCTTTCAGAGATATAGCCCAAGCCCTAAAAATCCTGCGTCACTAGCAATAACCCCCTTGAGGAAAGCCCTTTCTACATGTACGGTGGCAATAGTGACAACCGCGGGTCTGAGTTTGCCCAATCAACCTCCATTTGACTCTACCATTAAAATGGGAGATAGTTCATTTCGTGAGTTTCCAGGCGATATTTCGCCACAACTACTAGAAATGAACCATCGTAGCTGGTCCTTTGATCAAACGGGTGTTTTGCGTGATCGTAACCTCGTGATACCATTGGACCGTTTGCGTGAAATGCGGCAACGTGGAGAAATCGGAGACATCGCGCCACACCACTATAGCTTCATGGGGTCTATTGTGGGACCCGCGAAATTGATGAAGCAAAGTGCGCCAGAAGTTGCACATCGTCTCATTCGTGATGGCGTTGATGTTGTCCTACTCACTCCTGTCTGACCCATGTGTAATCAGTCCGTGGGGCTGATCCAACGAGAGATTGAGTATGCTGGCATCACCACTGTTTCTATTTCACTATTGCGCGAGATCACAGAAAAAATTCGTCCACCACGCGCTTTATTTGTGCCATTTCCACTTGGCTATCCACTTGGAGAACCAAATAATGATGCATTGCAAACTCGAATAATACAAGCAGCCTTCGCGCTCTTGGAACGTAACGATAGCCCAGTGTTTGAGTCTTTTACGTTGCAGACGACGTAGTATGGGTTAGAAAGAGGTGCAGTTATGAAAAAACGGGTCTTAATTATCGACGATGAAGAAGATATTCAGGCAGTGATCCAGGCTCTTTTGGAAACCTCTGAATATGAGATAGACAGTGCGGAAAATGGCCAAGTCGCGTTAGAGAAACTTCAAGGCGAGGTCAAGCCGGATATTGTGCTGCTTGATTTGATGATGCCACAAATGAGCGGCTATACACTGCTGAATGAACTTCACAGTCGAGGGTTACACACAGCATTCTCGATTATCGTCATGAGTGCCGATGTGTTCACAAAGCAACAAATGGATCGTATGGGCGTCAAAGCCTTCATCAGCAAACCATTCGATGTCAACGAACTACAGCAAATGGTTGAGTCTTTATAAGAACTTTCGCATAGACACAGCAAATAGAGGAACTATTCCGCTTCTTTTGGCGTTTCCCTGTGTAGTATAGAAAGCGCAGAGAGAAAAACATTCTGAACTGCGTATGCTACATAGCAAGAAAATAAATAGTCTTCTTATGCACGTATGTTCATGTCCAAAGGGGGTTGTCTATGCCTTATACACGACATGTTTTTGTGTCCATCAAACACTATCTATTTCCACTTACACTCCTTCTTTTAACCGTCTTTATAGCAGGCTGTGGCGGCGGCGTAGGATCAGCAACAGGAACGAATGCCGCATCAACGAGTAGTGGTGCATCTAGTGGAAGTGCTTCTTCCACCACAGGTGGTTCTTCACAGGGACAGCAAAAACAAAGTGTAGACCCACCTGCACAATACCTGATTAAGACGCTGAAAGTCAGCATGAATGTCAAAGACACAACCAAAGCAGCGGACGCTTTGCAAACATGGATTACCACAACGGACACAAGTGCATCTTCCGCAGGCACGACCTATGACCAAGTGGGAGATAATCTTTATAATGTCTCGCTCACTTTTTTAGTCCAAGCAACCCTCTATCCACAAATTGAACACTACCTACGAAACTACGCAACGCAGAATGGCGGGCAACTGCTCTCACTCAACGAAACCGTGCAAGACGTGACCAACGATTACATCGACACTCAATCGCGTCTCACCAACTTACGCACGGAACAGACGCGCATACTGGACTTGCTTGGTCATGCCCAAGCACTTGGTGACATCATCTCGCTTCAGGATAAGCTAACAGATATTGAAGGACAGATCGAGACGATAGAGGCACATCTCAAGCAACTGAATGGTCAGGTCTCATACTATACCATCGCTATCACACTACAACCATTAACTCTTGCACCCACTCCACCAGCTCCTGCTGGTTGGAGCATTGGACAAACATTCCATGATGCATTCGCGGCATCACTCGGTTTGGCACAAGGCTTATTGACGCTCCTGGTCTGGTTGCTCGCCTATAGTGTCTATCTTATTCCTGTTGCAGTACTTGCATGGTTTGTCTATCGCTGGAGAAAGCGTTCGCTTAGCATATCGTCACCCACCCCTAAATAAGCACATTGTAGTAGTCCGCCCAACTAGATTTGAACCCTTTCAAACGACTATCAAGCAAA
>CAXTWV010000187.1:0-1772 GCA_964248005.1 uncultured Ktedonobacteraceae bacterium
AATGAAGAGCAGGCGCGGCAAAATGGGCACGCCGCTAAACCGTTGCTCTCGACACAAGTTGACGACCTCGGCAATATCGTCTTCAAAGCTGTTCCTGTTGGCATATATATGATGCTAGTACATCTGCCAGATGCCGAGCTTACTATTGAAGGAATCAACATCGACCACACGTAAGGGACCATTAGAGGAACTACATGTTGAATATTGACCAACAACAAACATTCCTGCAATGTCTGTGTGACTTATCTCTTGAAGAAGGTAAGGCATATCTCCGAGTGCAACAGATTCCTGTGAGCGAATATACAAGAGTGGGCGAACAGATCAAAGCAGAGGCACTTCGTCAGTGGCACATTGATATCTCCGTTTCCCTTAAGCTTAGTGAACTGCTTATTTTCTTTGGCGAATACACTGGACATGCTTCGTCTCGTGCGCTTGGCTTTGTTGCTAAAGGCGATGCTCTCAGAATGCTAGGGCATTATCAAGCCGCTATAACATGCTCAGACATTGCTGGTACTATGTTCTTAGAGTTACAGCAAGAAGTGGATTGGGCAAGGACACGTATGAGTTGGGTAACTGCAAAAATGTGGTTGGGGCATTTGGATGAAGCATTACAGGAGGCAGAGCGTACACGTGATGTATTTATGAAGCATAATGAGCGGTATTGGGTATGTGCCATAGATCATAATAGAGCAATGATTTATAGACGGCAAGGACGCTATCATGAGTCCTGTGACATTTACAAACACATTCGCTCTGTCTATCCTCAACTACTTGACCAAGGTGAATCGGTCATTAAGCGTGCCATTGCTATGGCAGAGGCAAATGAAGCTCTCATTGACTATCTTCTTGGTGAATTTGAAAACGCATATCAACTTTTGACGCAAGCACGGATAACGTTTGAAGCACTTCAGGAAGTAGGAGCGGTCATAAAAATTGATGTTCATTTGGCTGAGTTAGACTATATCCAAGGCTATTATGGCTTAGCCCTCTTACGCTATTATCAGATACTCGATGTCATGCTCGACCACAAGCTTGTTGACGGTCCTATGTCTCTGGCGGAACTAAAATTACGGTTGACAGACTGTCTTATCAAACTTGACCGAGCCGAGGAAGCATGTGTGCTAGCTGAGGAAGCAGTACATATCTATCGCGACATCGGTGTATCACTTGATACAGGCGATGCGCTGCGTGAGTATGCGACAGCATTAATGGCTTTGGGGCGTCCAAAAGATGCACTCCACACACTTGACGAGGCCGAAAAACTCTTTACACATGATGGATTTGATCATTATGTCTCGACAATAAAAATGCAACGTGCTGAGTTACAGCTTATGCTCGGTTCTCCTGAAAGTGCCTATAAGCAAGCCGTACTTGTGAAAGATTTTTCCGAGGCACAAGGCTTCGTCGAACATTCCATCCGTGCCAGTCTCGTTATGGGAGGTGCTTTACTCGCAACAGCTTCATACTCTCGATACACTCAGAAGGACCAGTCTCCCATACTTCATGAAGCGATGATACTTTGTGAACACGCAATACAACAGGCACGCCAACACAATTTACAGGAGCACGTCTATAAAGGGCAACACCTCCTGGGGCAATCGGCACTACTACAAGGTGATAAAAGAAGAGCAACACGTTGTTACAAAGTTGCAATCGCGCAAATCGAACGCATCCTGGATAACCTTACACATGATCTTTCGCCAGCATTTCTCAAGACGGCCTGGTCAGTCTACGAAGACATGATCGCCTTGCTACTCAGTCAGGGGCAAGCC
>CAXTWV010000187.1:1872-9713 GCA_964248005.1 uncultured Ktedonobacteraceae bacterium
CACCATTCTCTCAGGCACGAAAAGCACGAAAGAAGCAGAATCAACACTCAAGCCTACAGCAGATATGTGAGCAGTTGACATCTTCTCAACTCGTCCTCTCTTACTTTCTCTCACAAGAGCAACTTGTTGTATTTCTTATAACTTCTGCTGGACTGTCATATCATGAACTTCCCTTCGAGAGGACGCAGTTAGAGCGACTGCTCACAGTACTACCTACTCACATTGAACCACAAGGATGGTCAGACCCACAACAGCCACCGCAACAGGCAATCCTACGTTTATTACAAAAACTGTATGCCACATTGCTGAAGCCAGTAGAAAATGTGATACAGTTATACAAACACATTGTCATCGTGCCTTATGGCAAACTACACAACGTACCCTTCCACGCTCTCTATGACGGGACCCACTTTCTCATTGAGCGTGTGCAAGTAAGCTACCTTCCAACGAGTAGCATCATCCCCTCATTAGCTACTGTTGAAAGCCAACATTTTGCAGAGAGTACAAAAACACAATCATCGACCAAGCAACCGTTGGTTTTTGGCTATTCAGGCAATGGCTCACTACAACGTGCAATCGAAGAGGCCAAGACGCTAGCAACAATGCTACACGGGCATTGTTATCTTGAACGCGAAGCAACTATAGGGCGATTACTTCATGAGTCACGAGGAAGTTCTCTTATCCACCTCGCAACACATGGACATAGTAGACTCGATGCCCCCAATTTTTCTTCTGTGCTCCTCGCTGATGGACAACTCAACGCCCTCGATGTCTTTAGTCTGGATTTAACAGGCTGTGAGCTAGTGACACTGAGCGGTTGCGAGACTGGCCTTTCATTGAGTGGAGGTGGCGATGAACAAATAGGTCTAGGTAGAGCCTTTTTAGCGGTTGGCGCGTCCTCATTAGTCATGAGTTTATGGCCTGTAGAGGATAACGCGACAAACATCCTCATGCAGTTTTTCTATCACAACCTGCTTGCGGGTGAGAGCAAAGCACAAGCACTACAACATGCTCAACGTGCTCTCATGCATCATGCTCCACACTATATGCATCCCTACTTCTGGGCAGCCTTCCGCCTCGTTGGGAATGTTGACCCCTTACACACCCTCAAAATCTAAATACATCTCCCAAATTTGATACCTTACATCGTCTCCTATAGAAATAGGATATTGAAATACCCTTATTTGTAGCTAGGAGGGAAGAATGCCTAAACAAGTGCCTTGGTGGAACTATTCGGTCGTCTACTGGCTGGACGATCAAGTCGCGCTCACATTTCATTCGGAAGTGTCCCTCGCACAATTTCGTCGAATGGATGTTATTGGCTCACTTCGCTTGACAGACTTGAATAATTTTCTAAATATACGTGGACTGCAACTACAAGCGTTTGAACCACAGCATACATATCGTCGTCCAGTACGTAAAGAGCAACAGGACCCATCACAACAAGGGAACAGCTACCAGATGAACGCCGAAGACGGTGGGCAAGAAGAATATGATGGCAATGAGCCTGATGGGGCAGGGAAAGAATTTATTAACGCCGACATTGGTAAGTATATGTTTCCTGCCTCTTCCGGCCGGGGTACAACTGTTGTAAGTTACTTTACTGTCGCTGCTGTAGAGACAGCGCATCATTGGCAAGATGCAATGATGGCAGACATTAAGAGCGACGACTCAAAGACGAAGCAAGTTGTCAACCTGCTCAATCATAACCTGGAACGGTTACGCCAGGATGTAGGTGTTCCTCTGCTTGCGGCGGCTCCAAATTGGGTAGGAGGTGCAAACTGTTTTGCACATGGTTGCCCTATCTTCCCACCATTTCCCGTACCAGTAAGTGATTCTTGCGTATCTGAAGCTGGTATATGGCCCATTTCGCTGCCAGATATTCCTGATACTGCTCCTATTGGGAAAGCCACGGGTAAGAATGTAACGGTGTTCGTGCTTGACTCTATGCCACTCGTTCCCGCTGGTGCTACTGCACAAACATCCAATATCATCACTGGTGCTGCAACTGGTGCTGGAAGCAACAATGTACTGCTAAACACAATTGACAAAGAGATGGACCTTACAACTTCGCCACACGTCGATTTTGAATATGCGACGTTACCTGATGCACTCCTTGAGGATGCAGAAGACAGACTTGTTACTGGACGTGATATCAATGGCAAGCGGTATGGTTTTCTTATGCCAGATCATGGGCTGTTTGTAACGGGAATTATCGAGAGTATCGCACCCAGTGCGAATATAGAGTACGTTCGTGTGTTAAACGATTACGGTGTTGGTGACAGCAGTACCATTGTAGCCTCCCTTGAAGAAATACATGGACGCATGCTACCGGGAGGCGACCTGCATAACAAGCCTGTTGTCATCAATATGAGTCTCGTCATGACGCCATCAGATGAAGATTTGTTTATGAACTGGTTCGGTGATAGCGTTAATTGTGGGCCAGATATGCATGTGCAGATGATGAATGATGCGAAACTGCTACGTAGTCCTTTACAAGTTGCTATTCAAGCGTTAGCCGCAAGGGGGGCCGTTCTAGTGGCCTCTGCTGGCAATGATTCAAACAGTATTGATATGCCAGGACGCATAGGCCCACGTTACCCAGCCGCGTTTCCAGAAGTTTTATCAGTAGGTGCAGTGGATCGGCAAGGCGAGATGGCATCATACAGCAACTATCCACAGCTCACACCACAGCATAATGGTATCGCAACTTATGGTGGTGGCGTCCCAACAAAAGCTGATATCACACACGATGAGGTCGATGCCTTTATTGGTCTCTATAGTGCCCCTACATATCCAGCACTTGAAGCAACAAATCCAGCCACACCAGATTCACCAGCACCAAATGCAAATGCATGGGCCTACTGGTCAGGAACGTCGTTCGCAACACCGGTTATCAGCGCGGTTGCTGCTCGTGTCCTTGAACATATACAACCACAAGGACTTCATGCGCGTCACGTAAACGCAGAAGTACAATGGGCACTGACAACCGCCGAGGGTCAGCAAGCCTTACTCGGTGCAACCTTACCCATGCAGCCAGACTTCGGCGTGAGTTTACTACGCGCTGTACAGTGCCGACCCATTAAATAAAACGGTGCTGGCACATTTACGGTATAAGAAAAACCCTTACGAGTCTAATGATAATGCTTAATAAATGAACAGGGATACGTCGAATATAGGGGCCATAATTCATTACGCCCTGGTTTGGCCTGTGATGCGCGACGAGGGCGTAATGAATTATGGCCCCTACATTCGTACCGAATTGTTAAAATACATTATCACGTCCTCGTCGGCAATACAGAGGCAACAAGGACGCGATAAATCGGTCCCTACCATCAACCTATCCTGATGAAACAGAGGAATCAGACCCGTACAAGATTTAACGTAAGCATTGAATTATAAGAGTTTTACAAGTACAATAGACGGGACTACAATCACAGGAGACACAGGTGTATGGATGCAACAAGGTTCTCAACAGTGCCGCAAACCGCGATGACATCAAAACCAATTGCTGCAACCGTAGACAACCCAAAAGTTGTCTATCCCCAAAAACTGTACAGCAATGACCCGTTGTATCGCCTTCTGAAAGACCACGGCAAGGGTATCAACGACTACGTAATTATGGCTGCTGTTGGTGTATTCACGGCTCTTGTCTTCTTCGGATTGGGCGCACTTCTGCATGCTCAATACTATGGACACTGGCAATATATTGTCAGTGGTGCGGTACAAGCAGTCATCGTTTTTCCTCTGGTCATGCTGATTTATTTGCAGATGCCAAAGTCAATGTCGAATTTATTCAATGTGATTCAAAGCAATGGTGTAATCGAAGATCCACTCGATGATGACCCTAATGCATGGCCTAAAAGTTATGAAGAATTCGTCCAACGCTATAGCGAGTACGCAAGCCGCCGACAGTGGACGTTCGTTGCGTTCCTTTTCGTTAGCATCTATCTGCTCTATCGCGTCGCTGTGATTCTCCTGAATCCAGAGTTGCAAGCAGCAAATCTACTGACCTTTCAAATTATTAACGCGCTTAACAATGCCCTCATCGTCTATTGCACAACACTCGCCGTTTCATGGTTGATTGCAGGTTTGCTCTTCTCAAATAGGCTCTTCAAACGTTTTCACTTTCACCTGACCCCCCTTCATCCCGACGGATGTGCTGGTCTAGGGCAGATGGAGAACGCATTAGGGATTAGTGCATTGCTTATCGCGACCATAGGAATAGCGGCCCTTGTCATGAATGGGGCATTTTTGACCGGAAGATTTACCTTGTTCTCTGCTGGCGAGGCGATTGTGATCGGTCTCATCTATCTAGCACTCATCCCAACCTTGTTGCTTGGCTGGACACTTATCCCACATCAAGTCATGGTAGATGGTTCTAATGAAGTGCTACAACCACTCGCCGACAAATTCAAGACAACCATTAATACAGGCGCACCGAGAGATAACGAAGATTCAGCAGATATCAAAGAAGATACCGACAGATTATCCGAGCTAAAACGACGCTACGATCTCTTACAGGACACCTTTCCGCTCTGGCCCACGCAACATTTCGTGCGCCACATCGCCACACTAGGCATCCCTGCCATTATCACCTTTATCGGCGGTCTCCCCACCATCTACCAAAACGTGGCCCCCTTCGTAATAAAATTCTTCATTCACACGTAGGGCCTGCATGTAGGGTACCTTGTTCATAAATAACGACATTGAACTGTAGTAGTCCGCCCAACTAGATTTGAACCCTTTCAAACGACTATCAAGCAAAACATGGAACCCATCGAGGCTTTCCAAAGGGTTCAAATCTAGTTGGGCAGACTAGTAGGGGTCTAATTCTATTACACCCTTTTGGCAACACGCAATTGTTGAAGGACATGAGAAACGCTTCAATTATCCTTCCGGGATTGTCTATCGGCGAAAAGGGTGTAATAGAATTAGACCCCTACAGTTTCGTCTCTATACAATAGAACTCCTGGTGGCTATACTATCTCTAAAAGCAAAAATAAAGAGAAGGATAGCCACCTATGTGTTTTCTAACAGAGCCTTCGGTGCAATATAAAGACAGTTATCTCGCGGCAGTACGCGAACTACAAGGCGAGGGGAAACGACTCGACGACAATATCCGCTTCCTTTCAGAGAATTTCGCGGCCTTTGTGCAACGTTCTTTACAGCAAAAAGACCGTTCGCAACTCGTATCAGGACGCGTGCCCAATACTGATTTTTGGCTTATCGACAATGGCGAGTTTGTGGGACGGCTCAATCTTCGTTATGAGCTAGATGCAGACCTGCTGAAATTTGGTGGTCATATCGGCTATGAAGTGCGTCCTTCACGACGTAAACAAGGCTATGGGACGCTCATGTTACACCTCGGTCTGGAGAAAGCGAAAGCCGCAGGGATACACAACGTACTTATCACCTGTGATGAAAATAACATTGGCTCAAAGAAGATTATCGAACATAACGGCGGACAATTTGAGAACGCTGTACACATTGATGGCTCCGCCGTCAAAAAGTTGCGCTACTGGATTCATGTGTAGAAACCGATTTATCGCGTCCTTGTCGGCACTCGAAATGCCAGAAGGACGTGATAAATCGGTCCCTACAATGTGATAAAATAACACATAATAATCACACAACAAGACAAGGAACTTTACAATGATGACCGCTCCCTATGTTATCTCTGTTGGTCTTGCGGATATCCGTCGCGACCCCAACCCCACATCGGAGCTTGTGACGCAGACGTTTATGAACGTACCCGTAACTTCTGACGAAAGCGTAGGTGAATGGACGCATGTTACGCTCTCGGACTATAGAGGCTGGGTATGTACTGATGCATTGGGAGACCCCGTGATGAAGGGCTTTACACGCATCGGTGAGCGGTGCGGAACTCCATTAGGTCTGGTCGCGGTTATCAACACTCCCTATACTCCTATGTTCGAGCAAGAAACAGGAGAGGCAAAACAGGATATGGTCTATCTTTCCACAGTGCTACCACTCCTGGACGCAACCCCCACAGAGCGTGTACAAGTCGCCCTCCCCGATGAGCGCACAGGCTGGCTTACGCGTAAAGATATCGCGCTGCAACAACAAGAAACAGTATTCCCACCACAAACCGTATCCGACGCAACGCGTTACGCCCGTGCATTTCTGAGTGTTCCCTATCTATGGGGAGGAACAAGTTGGCATGGCATCGATTGCAGTGGTCTTGTTCAACTTTGTTATCGCATGAGTGGTTATATGCTACCAAGAGACGCGGATCAACAACATGATGTTCTACCCACATCGGTATTGCTTAATGAGATGCGCGAAGGCGACTTAATCTTCTTTGGCAAAGAACACATTACGCACGTTGCTATAGCACTGAATGCGAAGGAATATATTCACGCCGAGGGCCAAATGTATAATCGTGTCACAATCAACAGCTTCGACTCTGCTGACGCGCATTTTGACAAGCGTCTCCTTGATATAGTGTATGGATTGAAACGCGTTGTGGTGTAGCCATGCAAGCAGAAATTGAACGTGAATTAGCAACGCTTGGTGGAAATTCTGCATGTATTGTGATGCGGTTAGAAGAGGCATCGCCCCAGGAACTTGCGTCCATTTCCCCCGAACGACGTTTTCCTGCCGCAAGTCTTGCGAAGGTGCCCATTCTGGTAGAGGTGGCGCGGCAAGTCGAGTTCGGGACGCTTGCGTGGGATACGCGTTATCCTATACTTACAGAATCTTATGCTACGAATAGCGATGTATTGGCGAACCTGAGCGTCGATCTTCATCCCACACTACGTGACCTTGCGCATCTCATGATTGCCGTAAGCGATAATACTGCCTCAAACGTTTTGCTTGACATAGTGGGTATGGAAGCGGTCAACGTGACGATGCACCAACTTGGCTTGTATGATACGCATATCGAGCGTCACTTTATAGACTTTGTAGCACGCAAGGCAGGACAAGAGAACTGGACAACCGCAGGTGACATGGCCTTGTTGTTCTCCTTTTTGTGCGCTGACGTACTTCCTGGGCGGAACGAAATGCTCAACATGTTATTACGCCAAAACGATACTAGTTCCATTCCTGCCTATTGGGACGAAGAAATCCCTTATGCACACAAAACGGGCGAGTTAGCAGGTATTCTACACGATGCTGGTATTCTTTATCCACCTTATCCTCAGTCCGCAACACAATCACCACTGGTCATTGTTGTTATGACCGAAGAGCAGAACAACGTTCCGCTCACACGTTTTACAATGGCACGAATTGGACGTATCATTCTACAAAACAAAGACCTGTAAAAAATTGTTAAGGAAGAGTGCATGACTATTTTACCCTACAAAGGCATCTGGCCTACCATCGCGGATGATGTATTTCTTGCTCCAGGCGTCGTCATTGTCGGCAACGTCACCATCCATAAGGGAACAAGCATCTGGTATAACACCGTTGTGCGCGGCGATGGTGCCCCGATTGTGATTGGGCGTCGTACCAACATTCAAGACAACTGCACACTGCACGTCGATGCCGATGCACCACTCACCATCGGTGAAGAATGCACGATTGGACATAACGCTGTCGTACATGGTGCCACGCTCGGTAATCGTGTCCTTGTCGGCATCAACGCCGTCGTCCTCTCTCATGCCGAAATTGGGCCAGAGACGATGCTTGGAGCAAGCGCGTTGGTCAGTGAGCACAAGCACATCCCTGGTGGCGTGCTAGCAGTCGGCATCCCCGCACAGGTGAAACGCGATTTGAACGAAGCCGAACGTACACATCTGGTAGATAGTGCCGAAGGGTATTATAATCGTGCATTGGAACACAAACGTTCTGTAGGGGTCTAATTCATTACACCC
>CAXTWV010000188.1:0-5910 GCA_964248005.1 uncultured Ktedonobacteraceae bacterium
CATAGGAATTTTAAAGTCGTTTCTTATCTTGAGGATACGAGGATGTACACACTACTACCGCAACAAGAAGCACCTGATACCATGCTTCTCAAGCAAGCAATTGCTGGCAATCAGACTGCATTCGAGACACTGGTTGGACGCTATCAGCCATTGTTATACCGTTTTGTACGAGCACGCATGGGTAATGAGCAGGCATATGATGTTCTGCAATTTGTTTGGCTTCAACTCTACGTGTCGATGTCCAAACTCGCTAGCACGTCAACATGGCAACGCAAGGAGGCTTCACTCAAACCCTGGCTCTTCCGTATCGCTTGGAACCGTTGCATTGATGAGCAACGCAAATACAAGCGACATCCGTGGGTCTACTTTTCAGAAATAGAGCAAGAGTACGAAGAGGAAGGGTTTATGGCACTCCCAGGTTTTTTAGATGTGACGCCACGGCCCGAAGAAATTGCTGAGCATGCAGATGAGCTTGCCCATCTACACGCCGCCATTGAGTCGCTGCCACCAAAATTTCGTCACGTCGTCTGGCTACGGTATACAGAAGAACTAACCTTTATAGAGATTGGTCGTAGACTTCACATTCCGTCAACAACGGCTCAGACCTACTTTTACCGCGCCTGTGCCAAATTACGTCTTACACTGGCACATGAACGCATGATGAGATAAACACACTCAAAGAAAGATGAGACAAGCAATGATTAACAATCCCAATTCGCCAACGCAAGGTAGTCCAAGTTCAGGTTTTCCCCCTTCGCCACCCAGCAACCCTCGGCGCAACCTATGGGTCTGGATCGTTGGGATCGTAGCCGTTGTGCTCATTATTGGCACAATCGCCATTTTCGCTCTCACTCGTACAGGTACAGGCTCGTCCTCACAGACCAACACGCAAGCGACAGCCACGACAACAAGTAATACTCCCACCGCAACCTTGGCTACACCCACTCCTACCTCCGGTTCTACGGGAGGCTCGACGGGGAGTTCAGGGGGATCAACAGGAAGTCCTTCAGGAGGAGCCATCATCACGCCATCGCAGGCCCTAACGACTGTTAGCCTCTATTATGCCGACATTAACTCCAAAAACTACCAGCGTGCTTATACTCTGTGGGGGAGCCACTACCGCAGTTCAACTTCCTACCAGACCTTCTCGCAGGGGTTTGCCAACACACAGAGGGACGACCTGAAACTGGGTGATGCGACACAACTTTCTGACGGCACTGTCAGAGTTCCGGTCACGGTTACAGCTATCATCTTATCTTCTGGCTCGCTCACCATGAATACCTATCAGGGCTACTATATTGTTGGCATAGAAGGTGGTCAGCCCCTGCTGCTCAACGCCAACCTCCAACTCACCGCTTTAAGCAAAGAGAGTGTGAAGCAGGCCGTCTCCCTACTCGAACAGTATTACGCCGACATCAACGCTCGAAACTTCAACGATGCCTACAACATTTGGGGCAGTGCCTATCGTAAGTCCACGTCTTCCTATCAATTTGCAAAAGGATTTGACTATACCAGGAGTGTTTCGATTGCCATCAACTCCGAAGGCGTGGCCCTCCTGAACGATGGTGCAGTCAAAGTTCCACTGACGATTACTTCCATCAATACCAGTGGTTCCGGGACCATGACACATACCTATCAAGGCTACTATATTGTTGGCATAGAAAACGGAGTCTGGCACCTGTTGAGTGCGAACATTCATTAGGGTGTTGCACTTGTTGATAATATATAGATTTATTTCATTCTCATTAAGAATACGCTTCTTTGAGAAGGAAATATGTTCCTCTTCTGCTCTCACTTTTTATGAAGCTGAGAAGAGTTTCATACCCAGCAACTAGCTCAAGAAGCTAGTTGCTGTAAAGCTGATACGTAGTTATATGGTACATCGTACTTTTTCGTCACTACCACAATGATAGGCCAGTGGCAGTTCCCTCCTCCACGCCCTCTTTCGCCCGAATGAAGATCAGGAAACCAGCTATGCCTCCCAACACCATCAGAACTCCAGCGATTGTGAAGATCATGGTCAGAATGCTGGATGGATTCTTCGCGAAAGGGCTGAGAGGATTTTGCAGAGGATTGTAGTAATCGACAATTTTAACGATACCAAATGCTGCAATCAGGGCCGACAGGGCAGTAACCGAAGTCACCGCCGCAGACACACGTCCTACTAACACCTGTGGAGTAGCTTTGACAATCAATGTGTTATAGCCCACCAGGAATATCCCATTGAAGACTCCAACAAGAGTAAAGATCACGACTGTCACGATCAGGACACTCTGAAACGCAAAAAGGAGCAAGCTCAGGCCAAGCAAGACCATGCTGAGCACTGTCATCGACTTGAGAGAGATGAAGCGTACGATCAGGCTAGCAAGCAACGATCCGAGAAGCGACCCAACATGGAGTGCTGCAGGGAGAATGTTGAGCAGGCTCGCATCCTTCACGGGGTCCCCATGCAGGTTCAGTACAAAGAAGCCACCATACAAGCCGTTCACCGCTCCCGCCCCGATCTGAGACACGATAAGCATGATCATGAGGCCGAGAATGAAGGCCGTCGTGAAGCTGAAACGCGTACCAATGCCCAGATCTTTGAGGACACCGTCCAGACCTGAGCTCACACTAATTTGTTCCTCGGGTATGCTTTCCCGGTAGGCATACGGGTGCAGTGCCTCTCGTGGGATACGCGTGAAGAAGATAAGGATGGCCGAGATCAGAAAGGAGAATGCATTGAAGCTAATGGCAAGCACCGGCCCGGTGCTCAGGAAGAAGACGCCGGAGAGGAGCGCACCAAGTGCTGTTCCCAACGCAATCAGTGTTTGAAAAAAGGAGATGAGTTGTGGCGCACGTCTTTTGGAAACGATGACCTGCACTGCTCCAAGCTCGGCAGACTGGAAGAAGCCTTGAGCAATAACGAGCAGGAAGAAGGTTACGTAGAGGGTGGGCAGGAAGAGATTCCTTGACCCAAGGTATGTGGCTAAAGGCAACAAGGCCAGAACCACCTGCACGAGGTTTGCCACAAGCATCACCGTCTTGCGGTTCCACCGATCCACAAAAACACCCGCGAAGGGAAGGATGAGGAACTGTGAGAGATACTGCACCCCAAAAATGATCGTGGTGACTGACGCAAGCGTGAGGGCCGCGCTTGCTTTCGCATCTGGTGTTGCGTCGGATGTGGTCAGATAAGTCAGTAGCCAAACTTGTACCGTTAAGAGGTAGAAACCATCGCCGATGAGCGAGATACTCTGCCCAATGAGCAAGAGGAGAGAGTTGCGGTTCATAAACTCGCCTCTACCCTCTGGGACTTCGTAGCCGTTGGCGGTGGGAACAGCTACGCCCGATGTTGGAATGAGACGAGGTTCCTGTTGCATGTTTTTTTCTTTTCATCGAACGCTTGGAAGGCTCATCACTGTGCCCCAGCTACTCACCGGACTGGGTGCTGCTCGCATCAAACAAACGCAAAGAAACACCCTCCACATAAAACCATCAAGAAGTTCACGCCAGTATTCACCTCATAATAAATTATCACAAATGATATATGCAGGAAGACACATCCCTCCTCAGTCGAGTATGGGATGTGTCTTCCTTTCTCCATTAACACTCATTCTCGCTACGACAGCTTACTTCTCTGCGTATAACGTTGACGTAAGAATACCAGGGCGAGGAGAAATTTCTCATGGCCTGAAAAAAACAATTTCTCACTCTGACCGTTGTCAAGGTAAAAACTATTGCCACGTTGACCATCTCCTCTTTATTGGTGCTACGGTGAATGATTTCGCGCTGTCTGCTTTTAGAATGACTATAAAGGAGCATGTCTTTTCGCTCCATCTCCGCTTTTAGAATGACTATAAAGGAGCATGTCTTTTCGCTCTATCTCCACTAATATAAGTATTATATTAGCGCAGATAGCAGCCCATCGCAGCCTCTTCCTTTCTTGTAGGGGCACCTCGCAGTGCTAGCGGAGACCTGGCCTTTTTAGACTGCTGTTTATGCTTACGCATAGTGGAGACTATAAAATAAGCCTACCTAAAGGGCTGGATTTGCGTTTTCCCACTGTGCAAGAATAGAAAGGAAATTAATCCCATGCCAACTTCAGATGGAAAATTAACGATTGGCATCCTCGTTTTTGATGATGTGGAAGTACTCGACTTCAGTGGACCCTTCGAAGTCTTTTCAGTCGCAGGACGTTTGACGGCGACTGGCAAGAACCAGGGCGGAACAGACACAGCCACACATGTCTATCTCCTTGCACAGAGCAAACAACCTGTGAAGGCCCTGGGTAATTTTATCGTGCAGCCACACTACACCATCCAGAATCATCCTGAGCTGGATATTGTCATCATCCCTGGTGGATGGGGAGTGTGGGCTGCGAGACAACAAAAGGAGATAGTAGAGTGGGTGAGACAGATCGCTCAGCGCGTACCGATTACCAGCAGCGTCTGTACTGGAACATTTCTGCTGGGTACAGCAGGTCTCTTAGAGCATCGAAAAGCAACGACACATTGGGAGAGCCTTGAACGACTCTCCCAAGAGTTCCCAGAGACAAAGGTCTATAGAGAGGTACGCTGGGTCGATGATGGTAATTTGGTAACGTCGGCGGGTATTGAGGCAGGCATCGATATGAGCCTACATCTGGTCGAGCGTTTGCTGGGACGTGAGATAGCCAAGGAAACTGCGGGAGATATGGAGTATAGCTGGCGGGAAAATAACCGTTAGCAAGTAGTATGATGTTACTTCCTATGGAGAAAAAGATGCAGAAAAATACGCAAAAGAACAAAACAATAGTAGTCACAGGTGCTACTGGCCAACAGGGTGGGGCGGTTGTACGCAGTCTCATAACACGCGGCTGGAAGGTACGAGCACTCGTTCGCAACCCGGAGAAGCCGGCAGCCCAGCAGCTTGCCAAGGATAATGTCGAGCTTGTAAAAGGCGACCTTTTCACCCCATCTTCCTTAGATAAGGCTCTCAATGGCGCGTATGGAGTCTTCAGTGTTCAAACGTTCGCCGAGACAGGCATAGCGGGCGAGATCATTCAGGGTCGCTTACTAGCAGAGGCAGCCCACAGAACACATATCCGGCATTTCGTCTATACCTCGGTTGGTGGTGCTGAGCGCGAAAATGGTATTCCCTCTTTTGAGAGCAAATGGCAGATAGAAAAGTACATCCGTGCCCTGAACCTGCCTGCCACTATTATCCGCCCTGTCTTTTTCATGGATAACTTTGAGAGATTCTTTGGGGTGCCGATCAAACAACAACAGAAGATAATCTTACCCGTGCATCCACATACACGTCTGCAGATGATTGCTGCAGAAGACATTGGTACCTTTGTTGCCCTCGCTTTTGAGCAGCCCTCAGACTTTCTCGGTAAAGCACTTGAAATAGCTGGTGATGAGCTGAGTATGACAGAAATCGCCGAGACGTTCAGCCGTGTCATGCAGCGACCTATCCAATTTGTTGAGCAGCCTATGGATGAGGCTGTTCAGAGTAATCCAGAGAATGCAGTGATGATGCAATGGTTCAACGAACAGGGCTACCAGGCTGTTATTCCTGCTCTACGTGCCCTGTACCCTCCATTGCTCAACCTGGAAACATGGCTACGTCAGAGTGGTTGGCAAGCCTAGTGGTCTAGTCTTCACCTTCACTTTATGAGCCATTCAGCCAGAATGTATGGTTTATGGGGTGAGCAGTGTGTGCAAGATAGCATCTATCGAGGCGGGTTTAGTACCCCAGTACCACCATCATTTTGGGGACGGGCAGATCAAAGACCTGACGACGTGAGAACTTCTCGACAGGCTCCTGACTCACATCGTGCTGGCAACGGGCGCAGATCGTTGCTGGATAGACACTGATGATATCCGGCGTTTCGTCCATGGTCAGATCAGGAATAGGAAAGGAACAACATATGGCTTATAATCCTTA
>CAXTWV010000188.1:6010-9652 GCA_964248005.1 uncultured Ktedonobacteraceae bacterium
CGTCCATGGTCAGATCAGGAATAGGAAAGGAACAACATATGGCTTATAATCCTTACGAACACTTGCCAAAGGTGCCCTCATTTGAAGTCACAAGCGAAGATGTACAAGACGGCGAACCCTTGCCCTTGCCACAAGTCAGCGGGATATCTGGCGCAGGTGGAGAGGATACTTCACCCAAGAACTACATGCACATGAACGACGAGACGATACAATCACAGAAGCGGAAGTATAGTCCGGGGGATCATTTACCGACGAGGATGCCGGGCCCAAAGGGTGCTGGGCGTAAGGGATTCCACGCAAAGGAGAAAAGGTAGAGATGAGAGCAGGATGCAGTATCTATGAATATGCTGAGAGTCATGATCTTCACAGAAATGAACCATTAAAAGAGGAAGTATATAGATGAAACAGATATCTGATCACCACTGCAACAGGTACAACGGGGAGTGGAACAATTACGGCACTTCTAGCAAGCGGACAACAAGACATCCATGCATTTGTCCACCGAGAAGACGAGCATTCAGAGCAGCTAGGAAAGCAGGGAGATGAGGTCGCCAACGACGACCTCCTCGACTCAATGTAGTCAAGACGGCTCTTCAAGTGATCTCGAACTGACACATTCCTGGGCTTAGCCTGGGAGGTCTTCTTCTATCTTTTCAACAGCATTTGAGGATGATGCGAAGGAGCGGACATAGCTGAATGCCGCGCGAAGGGCAATCTGTAATGGCTGCGTCGTCTTGCAGGTCTTAGATAAAAGGAGTCCTCCCTGCAAACTAGTCATCACCGCAACCGCGAGTTCAGCCGGGTCAGCATCCCTTCGGAGTTCGCCACGCTCTTGCAGAGAAGTCAATCCCTCAATCAGGTATCGTTCCCATTGATCGAAAGAAGAAACCAGAGCAACCCGACTTGCCTCGTTGTGATCTGCCAATTCACTCGCGAGTGAGCCAACCGGGCAGCCTCCAATACACTGATGTTTTTCTTGCGAGGCAACCAGAAATGCTCCCCAGCGTTCTAGATTCTCCCAACTGTCGAGGTGATTGAGGAAGGGCTGTTGTCCAGCCAGGACCATGCTCGTCTGTCGTTCAATAATTGCCAGGACGAGGTCCTCTTTATTGGTAAAGTAATGGTACAGCTGGCTTTTACTGACGGAAGCCGCTGCACGGATATCATCAAGACTGGTGCCTTGAACACTCTTTTCATACACAAGCTGAGCAGCATGCGTGAGAATACGCTCACGACTGCTGTGACCTCGTGGAGTGAGTAGCTCTCTCGGCATCATTAATCCTCCTTTTCTCCTGCTCCCATTTTGTCATGGTAAGATGTGACAAGAGAGGGTTCTTGCTTCTGAGTATACCACATCCTGGACTTTCTAGTCCATTCGTGTTATAATGGACTATATAGTTCACTTAAGTGAACTATATAGTCCATTATCCAAATATTTCAAGAGAAGAAAGAAGGACTGTCTATGCGCTTACAAGGAAAAACAGCACTCGTCACCGGGTCTACCTCAGGCATTGGTCAGGCCATTGCACAAGCTTTTGCTCGTGAAGGAGCAGAGGTGGTCGTGACAGGACGGGACGAGCAACGTGGGAAGGCCGTCGTCGAGACGATTCGTGCAGCCGGAGGAACTGCAACGTTTGTACCCGCTGACCTGACTACAAAAACAGAGGTTGATCGTCTGGCGAGGGAGGCAACCGAGGCATTAGGGCATATTGATATCCTGGTCAATAACGCGGGAATCGCTGCTGGTGGTCCAACGGCGAAGGTAGACGAGGCCACCTTCGATGCAGTCGTCATGATGAATGTGAAAGTTCCTTATTATCTCACTGCTGCTCTCGCTCCTCAAATGGCCGAGCGAGGAACAGGAAAAATTGTCAACATCACGACCATGGCCGCTCATATAGGGATACCTGGACTCGCTCTCTACGGTGCATCGAAGGCGGCTTTGACGCTCCTCACCAAATCCTGGACTGCGGAGTTTGGTCGAAGCGGTGTTAATGTGAATGCTATCGCGCCTGGTCCAACACGTACTCCTCTTTCAGAAGCCGATGAAGAGTCTTTGGCTCAAATGGCGAGCACTGTTCCCGCAGGGAGAGCGGCCTTGCCTTCGGAGATTGCTGAAGCTGCGGTCTACCTTGCCAGTCCCGAAGCCGATTTTGTGCATGGAGTCACCCTTCCCGTTGATGGGGGACGCACGGCCATCTAAGCGAGGGAGGGGGAGAAGATACACTTTCATTCTTTACAAGATGGCCTAGACGAATAAAATTATCATTGTCACTACATATACTCTATTGAAGGAGAACCTACCATGACAATCGAGCACACTCCACTGACATTGCAGCAACAGATTGAAGCTTTTAAAAGCCAACGCGGGGCAACACCAATCACCGTGGCGTCTGCCAAAGCTTCTCAGGAACTCATTGCCTCTGGTCTTGCTGATCGAAGTATTAAACAAGGTGATAAAGCACCCGACTTTGTTTTACCAGACGTGAATGGTGAAAATGTGCAGCTTTCTCATCTGCTCACACAGGGTCCAGTTGTCCTAATTTTTTACCGAGGTGGCTGGTGTCCATACTGCAATCTTGCTCTGCGCTCGTATCAAGCGATCCTACCTAAGATTCAGGCAGCTCATGCGACTCTGGTTGCAGTCTCGCCTCAGACACCAGATAACTCGCTCTCGGCACGCGAGAAAATGGAACTAAGCTTTCCTGTTTTAAGTGACAGCGGCAACAAAGTCGCACGAGCGTATGGATTGGTCTTCACGGTTGCGTCAGAAGTACAGGCCATCCAGCAAGGAATGGGCCTTGATATTGCCAAAGTCAATGGGAGTGAGACATGGGAACTGCCGATGCCTGGCAGCTATGTAGTTGCACAGGATGGTGTTGTTACCCTCGCGTTTGTCGATCCCGATCATACACATCGGCTGGAGCCTGCCGCAATTCTTACCGCGCTTGACCAGCTCAAATAAGAGCTATAAGCCCGATGCTAAAACGCAACATTTTGCATGGATCAAGCCGCGCTGGGAAGAGAAGGCTGTGGTGTATGTACAAAAGAAGCTTACAACGTTTCCCTTATAACCTAGCGCGGCACATTTTATCACCAGAGACCTTGGTTTGAGACAGCTGAGAAGAGAATGCCGAGTTCATCAACGATTTCCTTATGGCGTATTGTGAGCGGGAACAGATCACCTTTACGCGCGGTTGCCCCGCGCTCAAGAACGATCAATGCTATGTTAACAACACAAAGGCATAGCTCATGAAATGTCTGCTTACGCTCTCTTTTCATGCTTGCGAGGCTTGGGCAAGTGCTGGACCGTCCCACTGATCATTTCTCCTAGCCACTCGGTGTCTGCAAGCCTCTCGAACGGCACCACGAATGCTGGTTTCGCGCCAGGATATGGTGTACGTTTGTATAACTCAGGAGCAAACTGTTCTCCGAAAGGAGTCATCTTTATGAACAGTTCGCCCTCATTGATTTGCCCGATGACGATGTCGTCAACATAGACGAGATATTCACCCATCATGGGTCGGATGCGAGCATCTGCCACTTCTGTCAGGTACTGCAATATCGTTTCGGCGGTGCGTTTTTCTGTTGCCATTCTCTTCCTCGTCTGACACTCCTCCGACCAAATAGTCAGGTCCTTGA
>CAXTWV010000189.1:0-9594 GCA_964248005.1 uncultured Ktedonobacteraceae bacterium
ATAGCGTAACGCATCGGCTGACTCCTGCTCAATGAGTTCCATAGGCCCAACCTCTGTATGCCCCTTCGACTTAGAAATCTTGCTACGCTCGGCTGATAAGGCATGACCGGAGATCATTACTGATTTCCATGGGACCTCATTTGTGTGATAAAGAGCTTTAACGATTGAGTAAAATGCCCAGGTACGAATGATGTCATGTGCTTGTGGCCGTAAACTCGCGGGAAAGTGTTCTGCGAACCATGTTGTATCGTCGGGCCAATGGCTGATGATAAATGGTGTACAGGACGAGGTTGCCCATGTGTCCATAACGTCGCGCTCTGGCTCAAATTGTGTTGAACCACACGAACATGCTTGTGTCGGCTGTGTACGTCTTGGGTCAATAGGCAGTTGCTCAAGCGTTGCCAGCAGCAATTCTCCACACGCAGTACAGGTCCATGCCGGAAATGGAACACCGAGAAAGCGTTGACGTGAGATACACCAGTCCCACTGCAAGTGTTCAACCCAATGTTCGTAGCGAGTACGCATATGCTCTGGATGCCAGGAAATTGTGCGCCCTGCCTCGATGAAACGCTCCTTCTGGTCAAGTACACGAATGAACCACTGACGTGTATGCAGGTACTCGACAGGTGTACCACAGCGTTCATGTGAACCAACACTATGCTCTATTGTCTCCTGGTGCAGTATGCGTCCTGTTTCAGCAAGATGATGTAACATACGTTTCCTGACTTCAGGAATTGACAGTCCTGCGAATGAGCCAGCGAGTGCGGTCATACGTCCATCGCGTCCAATAGCTGCTCGTAAGGGCAGAGCATGAGTACGCCACCAACGAACATCTGTAGAGTCACCAAAGGTACAGCACATAACGGCACCAGTTCCCTTTGTTGGGTCGGCTTGCTCATCTGCCAGAATGGGAACCTCGATGCTTGCCTGCTGTGAGAACGTTGAACTTTCAATCGTCGCCATTGTACCAATCAACTGTATGTAGCGTGTATCTTGTGGATGTACAAAGATGGCAACACAGGCAGGTAAAAGCTCTGGTCGTGTTGTGGCTATAGGCAAGATACCGCCATCATGTGTCTGAAACGCAAGAGTTGAAAATTGTGTTGGCAGTATCATATCGTCAACTTCTGCCTGTGCGATGGCAGTTTGACATTCTGGACACCAGAGTGTTGGTGCAGGTTGCGCATAGGCACGTCCCGCTTGATAGAGTTGAATAAATGACCATTGCGAAACACGTTGCGCAGTTGGTGAGATGGTTGCATAACGGGAATGCCAGTCAACACTCAAGCCAAGCCTTCGCCAGAGTTCCTCGAAACGATCCTCTGTTTGTGCAGTTAGCTCTAGGCAACGAGCGATAAACTCCTGAGCATCCATTGTGGTTGCCTTACGCTGAATCGTCTTTTCGACAAAGCGTTCGGTAGGGAGACCGTTATCATCGAAGCCCATCGGATAGAAAACACGTTTGCCACGCATACGTTGGTAGCGGGCGATAACATCCGTTTGAGTGTAGGAGTAGCAGTGACCGATATGCAGAGCACCAGAGACGGTTGCTGGCGGCGTATCAATCGTGAAGATAGGACCGGAACTATTGGGGTCAAAGCGATAGAGGTCAGTTTCGGACCAGAAACGTGCGAGTTCTGGCTCAGTCTCACGAAAGTTATAACGGTTGGGTAACATACAGATAGTACCTTTCTGTACTAAAAAACACTGCCACCTTCCAAGGACGAGGGCAGTGTTGCTAGTTTTGCTCGTGGTACCACCTTGATTTGATATCCAACTCCCCAACCAACATTTGAGTCGGACATCCTTATGCTAGCCATAACGGGCTATACCGGAACAACTTACTGCGTTCTTGCCTCAGTTGTTCGACTTCCGAGCCACGTTCAAGGGGCATATCTGTAGGAGGCTCGCACCCGATGGCCTCCGCTCTCTGGCAGACTGTTTTCCTCTACTCCGCTCGTTCCAAGTCACATATTTTTCATTTGTACCTACACTATACGGTAGAACTGTGGAGTAGTCAAGTACTAGAGAGGCATAGAAAATCCTCTCAAGTTTTGAGCTATCAGTACGATATAAAAGGAAAGAGCATTTTCTTGAGTATGCTCAATACACAATAGTGAGGATTACCTATCTATGCATGTTTTTTCTTTGCGAGGACGGTCAGTAATTGCGTTATCGCTTCTCTCATTAGTTGCGTTTCTGCTCACTGCCGGCGGTCTTCCTATACCCCATGTACCAATGCGTCTGGTACAAAACCAGACACCGCCACCAAACATTTACACAGGAGTCTATGCCTCTAGTTGGTTGGATAACCTTACACCTATCACTACGTTCGAGCAGGACGCTCATAAATCAGTCTCGATTGTGATGTGGTATCAAGGCTGGGGGCTCAAACAAGGGCAGAACTTTGAACCAACATGGATGAACAATGTGCGCAATCATGGTTCTATCCCTATGATCTCCTGGGAACCACAAGACTATACGAAAGGCGTCAATCAACCCACCTATTCACTGCAAAATATTATCAGTGGTAAACTCGACGGGTATATTACGAAGTGGGCGCAGGACTCCAAGGCATGGGGTCATCCCTACTTCCTGCGTTTCGCTGCCGAAATGAACGGCTATTGGTTTCCATGGTCAGAACTGGCAAATGGCAATAAAGCGGGGCAGTATGTCAAAGCATGGCGTCATGTTCACGACATTTTTACTCAGCAAGGAGCAAAAAATGTGACATGGATATGGAGTCCAAACATTGTATTCCCTGGTAATATTGCTCTACAGGAACTCTATCCCGGCTCCTCCTATGTTGACTGGATTGGCATGGATGGCTATAACTGGGGCAATGTAGGCAGTGGGCATCAGCCTAAAACGTTTTCACAAATCTTCCAAAAGACATATGATATTCTTGCAGGTATGTCACTCAACAAACCAATGATGATCGCGGAAACCGGAAGTACGAATCAGCAGGTAAATAAAGCGGCATGGATCACCGATGCCTTTAGCGTCCAACTTCCAAAGAACTTTCCACAGGTAAAAGCGTTTGTCTGGTTTAATCAGGATAAAGAGACCGATTGGCGTATCGAGTCGTCTACCTCTGCAAAAGCTGCATTTGCGAACGCGATGGCGTCTTCACAGTATGCATCAAACAGCTATGCAAGCTTGAATGCTTCACCCATTCCCATCCCACAACAGGCCGCTGCGATGCAACGGTAGTATTCTTTCTACAAAAGACAAGGGACACGATCAAAATTGATCGTGTCCCTTGTCTTTTGTCATGTTTTCACAATGCGGGAATAGGCGAAACAGACAAATTTGCAAAAGCATTGGATGCGTATCTCTTTGCGGCTATAGCCTTTACAAAGGTGTATTTTACTGTTGTTGACGATTCGATACGCCAATCGGTTTCCTTATTTTCATCGAACCAAATGACTGCCTTCACATCCGAAAATGCTTGCGTGAGTTGTGTTGTAAATGCATCGACAATCCAGGCTGCTTTATTACCACCTACTTCTGCTGAGGCGGTTTCGGCAACCATCAAGGGCTTACCTTTTGCTACACTCACGATGTCTTTATGCGTCTGCTGAAAGACTTGCGCGAACGATTTCCAACCCACGTAGTTCACACTGCCCCAGTTATAGCCATCCATGCCAATCCAATCGACGTAGGAGGAGCCGGGATAGAGTTCCAGTAAAGGAATAGTTTTCGCAGACTCGACGTTTGGCGACCAGACCCACGTCACGTTTTTCACACCTTGTTGAGTAAAAATGTTGTGAACATGCTGCCATGCTTTGACATATTGCCCCGCTTTATTGCCATTGACCTGCTCGGACCACGGGTACCAGTTTCCGTTCATCTCATGTGCAAAACGCAGAAAGTAAGGATGTCCCCATGCCTTGGAGTCCTGTGCCCACTTCGTGATATACGCGTCAAATTTACCACTAATGATATTTTGGAGCGAATAGGTGGGTTGATTTGGTCCTTGCGTGTACAGCCACGGCTCCCATGTGACCATAGGAATAGAGCCATGATTGCGCACATTGTTCATCCACGTTGGCTCAAAGTTCTGAGTGCCATCCTGCAAGCCCCATCCCTGATACCACATCACGATGGAAGGTGATTTGTTCGCGTCCTGTTCAAACGTGGTCACAGCAGACATATCCTGCAACCAACCAGGAACATGTACACCATAATAAACACTTGGTTGTGACGTAGATTTCTGTACAGGTTTTCTTGTAACAGAATGTTCAGGGTATCCTGCTGCACTTAATAAAAGTGTAAGGAGTACCATAAAGACACATATGAATGCTGTAGAATAACGTGCTCTTCCTAAACTGCTTCCCTGCTTATACCCTGACAAGAACTTCATCATCCATGACACATCTGTCGTTCTCTGTTTCTGCTGTATCATTGTTATCCTCATAAAAATGAAATGGGCAAACATTTTCGTAAGAAAGCAGTACATGCGCATGTACGGATGTATTTCCTCTAAAGAAAAGTAGATTATGTTGAGTTAGGGCATTGGGCCTCTTTCTTTTGAATTGATATATTAAGTATTGTCGAAATAGGAATGAAAAGGGAGGGAGGATACGTTGTGATGTGGTTGAGATACGGTTGAGATAGAAATTGACGACAAACGCAAAATAGTGGAACCTGCATAAGCAGTGTATATGCACATTTCTATTAGGGGTTCCATGTACAATGATGTTGGGATGATAAACACATCTCGGCGTGTATGCTAAACAAGTGCTTAGACATACATGAACACAAGTCTGTATATGTCAAGGCGGTGGAATGTGAGGAAGTTGAGGATATGACACTACAAACAAGTCCTAAGCAAAAGCCATTTTCCCAGTTTAAACAACCTGGGTCATTATCACAAGAAGTTTTTTATAGTAGTCGCGAACCTGGCGTAACTACGTCCACATTGAGTCGAGGAATACCAACGAGCATCAGTGGCTATCCCGCACTAGATTATTTTGTAGAGGAAAGTGTTGCTACCTCTAACTGCACAACATTGCATATGGCAGCGGTGCGTTTGGAAAGTGATAAACCTGTTCGGTTAAAATTGAATCTGTTCAAGTTTGTCATCGTCTACATAATCTGTCTCAGCATCAATCTTCTGTTTATCAATAGTATTATTTTTAGGCCATTCAACTTATATTTAACGATCATCTGGACTGCCTATTTACCACTCGCTCTTGTAGGATTGGCAGGAGCCTTTGGTACAGGGATGCTCAAATCTACCAAACCTTTAAAAATGGTGGAAAAGCGGGTCGTCTTCATGGTACCAACGATAGCGCGTCACGATACTGTACCCGCGCTTAAACGTGTTATCAACTCTATTCTATTATGTGCCCCTAAACATCTACTTAACTACACTATTCACATTATTACTGAAGAGGGTGCGGAGGGACTACCAAGCTTACAGAAAAGCTATCGAGATCATCCTCTGGTTGAATTTCTTGTCGTACCAAAGTGGTATAAAACACCCAATGGGACAAAATATAAAGCACGTGCCAATCAATACGCGCTAGAATATCGCAAAGTAACTGGACAGAACACACGTGATGTCTTTATCTATCATGGTGATGATGATACAGGTGTTGGTCCTGACACGATCTGGTCGATTGCGAAATTTATCAATCACGACGAGGATAAGTTTGATCTCGCCCAAGGCGTGCTTACATACCCATTTCAGCTTTCTAATTCCTGGTTTTGTAAATTTGCTGATTCAGTACGGCCTGCCGATGATTTGACACGCTTCCATTTTTTCACAGGTATGCTCGGACGCCCGCTCGTTGGCCTCCATGGGGAACACCTGCTTGTACGTGCCAGCATTGAAGAGACCATCGGCTGGGACTTTGGCGAGAAAGTCAAAGTTGAAGATGCCTATTTCGGCCTCTTCTTTTCTTTGCGCTACCGTCAACGCTCAACCTTCCTGGCATCCTGCTCATATGGGGCTTCTCCTGCGACCGTGCTTGATCTTATTAAACAGCGTCGGCGTTGGGCTGCGGGTCTGTTTGGATTGCTTTTCGATAACCAGGTTCCCGCGTATGTCAAATTTCCGTTGTTTTATTCAGTTCTCAACTGGACCGTCGGACTATTACAACATGTAGGCATTGTCCTTGTCGTGGCCTATCTCCTGGGTTCAATGGATACCAGCCCGGTGTTGGCGGTATTTATTTTCCTCTGGTGCATTAACTTTGCCTATCAAATTTGGCTCTACCTGGAAGGCTTACGCATCAATCTTGACGCATCACAGGCGAGAGGATGGAAATATTTGTTGTATCCAGTATTTGTTGTCCTCCTTATTCCAGCATTTTCGCTTGTTGAAACATGGTCAGCAACCCTCGGACTCACAGACTTTTTGCGCAAGAAAAAAGGCTTTGAAGTCATCAGCAAAAGAATATAGTCACGATGTAAAAGGATTATTTGACTATGATGTCGAACATTTTCCATCAGAAGTATCGCCTCCTCTTCCTAGTAGGAGGCATCATTCTCTGTATCTATGTACTCTCGCAAGGCGTGTTTTTCGCGGAGAATACGTTTGTGCTTGCACGTCTCAATGCATCTAAACATCAAAACGCCTGCTTACACGCACACACGTCACTTGCAGCTGACCATATGGCACCACTAAAACGTCCTGACTTTCAATCTGGCATGGTCTATATTCAGTGGGGACAAGACGGTTATGGACAGTGTAATACACAATGGCAAAAGGGGCTTGATGACGTGCATACCCAGACTGGGGCACGCTGGTTAGAAATGCCGATTACGTTCACACAAGACTCGCAAACCACAACTCATCTCGTACCGCTTCCAACAACACCTAGCGCAAAATCGTTTCAAGATGGGATTGCCACCGCACATGCGATGGGCTATCGTGTCTTTGTTGTACCATTAATCGGTATCTCTAACGGTACAGGACGCTGGTCAGGCTCAATTCATTTTACAAGTACAGTGGAAGAGCAACAATGGTTCGACAATTACTGGCAAGTCTTCCGACCCTACGTTGTCGCGGCAGCACGAGGTGGAGCAGATCAGGTAGCTATTGGTACAGAGGACGAATGGCTTGAACAACATGCACCTGCATCGGTGTGGAATCACTTTATCGCACAGGTACGTAGCGTCTTTTCAGGCACGCTTACCTATGATATGAACTGGTCGGGCTTAACAAAACCAATTCCCACCTGGATAGCCAACCCCAACATCAGCATGGTCGGCGTCTCAGAATACATTTCGCTCACGAATAGTCGTGATGATACAAACTTAAAAAATGTTGTTTCATCATGGCGAAGTCGTGTGAAAGGGTTGATCGATACCTTTGCAACACAGGTGAAAAAACCTGTGTTTCTCTCAGAAATAGGCTATCGTAACAGTGCTGATGCACTTTACAATCCATGGGAGAAAATCACAACCTTTCCTCGTTCACCAGAGCACCAAGCGGCTGCCTGTGATGCCGCGCTCGCGAACATACTCACTGACACACACATTCACGGCATTTATTTCTGGGCCTGGGATAATGTTGACCTGTTCAACCTTCACAATAGTCTAGCAATAGCGACTATTCACAAGTGGTATACGTCATCTACTGCATAGTGCTTTGTCATATGGAACATAGCCAGCAGCGCACGACGACCAGAAACTGCATTTCCGTAGGTAAAGAAGCAGTACTGGTCGTTTGTAGTTTCAGAATGAAACTTTTCTTTATGAGACGACGTGAATGCATGTAGATATTCATGTGCTACAGCTAATAAAAGAAAGCGAGAAAAGATTATGCCAACGTGGGATCAGCACGCTATCGAGAAACATATGCAGGTATACTCATCTGATGGAAAAGAAGTTGGACGTGTTGAGGATGCATACGAAGATTCATTCAAAGTTCACAAAGGTCTACTCCCCATTGGTGCCCATTACTATCCTTATAGTTCTATAGAGTCTGTTGAAAACTCACGAGTCCAACTGCTTATGACGGAAGATGAAGCAAAAGAGGAAAAGTGGGTGATACGACCTAATGCGAAAGCTCACGAAAGTGACCCGATACAACTTTTCTATGATCGTGGGCACGGTGCAGAAGATCCATTCGACGAAACAAATCCGACCGCATAATATTACCTTATTGATACCTTTTCTGGCGTCTCTATACTGATATAGTATTGACTTTTACAGTATTGTTGCAGTGTTTGTCCTTATGCACATATTTTTGTGTATACATAGTATATAGAGAGAAGTAAAAATGGTGAAATATCAGGTTAGAACCTGAGAAGATGTAAGGTAAACACCCGACGCTATAGATAGACAGATATTTTAGAATGTAAAGTAAACATAAAACAAAGGATAAGTACACATCGGCACCTAGTGCTATTCTGCCTGTGAGTGCTGAACCCGAAGCCATATGGAATCCGACAAGCTGATTTTGTCGGTAGGTTTCCTGAAGGGAGCATGGATTTATGGCTATTGATAATCCTGTCAGTGATGTTCGTAGAGCTACAACACATACAAATACAGACAATCTGGATGTTTTTTCTTCGGCCCTCTCGTCCGCTTTTAATAGAGACTTGGACACATCGCTGGTCAAAGAGACATCAGAACGTCATACTGAGCCACTTATAAAAGACATCTTGATAAGAGATGATGAAATACTCTTAGACGAGAGCGAAGACGAGTCAGATGAAGGCGACTTAGTAGGAAGTGCTGTTCGCTCACGCTCGACACGAACACCCGCAATGAAGCAAGCGACAGGGAATGAAGACGCATTTCAAAGTTATCTGCGCGACATTCGTGGGCTTGGCCTGCTCACACACGCAGAAGAGATCGACCTTGCACAGCGAGCAGCAGCCGGAGATGAGCTATCGAGACGCAAACTCATAGAGTCAAATCTACGTCTGGTGATCGCCATCGCTCGTCGCTATACCAGCACCGGTGTCCCCTTGATTGATCTCATTCAAGAGGGTAATTTGGGTCTGATGCGTGCCGCAGAAAAATTCGATTACGAGCGTGGTTGCCACTTTGGAACCTATGCGACATGGTGGATTCGTCAGGCTGTAAGTCGTGCGGCTGGTGAGCAATCTCGCTTGATTCACTTGCCAGAGCATGTGGCGACACGCCTACGTAAAGTACGCCGTATTGCGGCACAGCTTTCACAAGAAAACGGACTTGATCCCTTGCCAGAACAAATTGCTGAGGCGTGTAGTATCAGTATCGACGAAGTGGTAGATTTGCTTGGTGTCATTGAACAGCCTGTGTCGTTGGACGCTCCTGTCGATGAAGAAGCTCGCTACTCTCTCGCTGATACACTAGAAGATAGTACAACACCAGCACCAGCAGAGACAGCCTCTCAGCATCTCTTAGGAGAGGAACTGCATCGCGCATTAGCAATGCTTACACCTCGTGAACGTGCAGTCATTACTCTACGCTATGGCATAGGCGATGGGCGCAGTCGTACCCTCCTTGAAGTGGGTAAAGAACTAGGCATCTCCAGAGAGCGCGTGCGTCAACTTGAAGTTGTCGCACTCATGAAACTCCGTAGCGTCAACGGCAGTCTTTCCCTACGCGAATGCGTATAGAAATAGATGTATTCATGTTGTGGAAAAC
>CAXTWV010000190.1:0-680 GCA_964248005.1 uncultured Ktedonobacteraceae bacterium
TCTGTCCACAGGATTGATGAAACGCTTTACTATGTCCTCCAACATTCTCGATTGGGCAAAGGGTGTAATAGAATTAGACCCCTACAAATGGTCAATCCTCTTGGCATTGTCGGTTTTACAGGATGAAATCCCTTGCGTTTGTTGTTGTAATTAGTAGATAAAATGTAATTACACCTATGAAGATAGCACCTCAATGACAGAAACAATATGTTTTGTTCGCATAGATGCTAGAGAGGGCTAACAAGATGATTGGCGTCGGCTACTGGACGCTATTAGGGCGTGGACTACGCTTGCGCTGTCCTGTGTGTGGTAAGGGTAGGTTGTTCAAAAGCTTTTTTACGATGTATGAAAAATGTCCCATCTGCGGTTTTACCTTTGAACGCGAAGAGGGCTATTTCACAGGAGCGATGGCAATCAACCTTGTGATTAGTGAGTTGCTTGTCGCCGCCGCTATCATACCATTCGCGACGCTAGCAGGTCTCAATCCCTCAATTCCGTTTTACCCTATTCTGCTTGCGGGGCTTCCACTCCCTGTTGTGCTACCGCTCATTTTCTTTCGGCACAGTCGCGCCCTCTGGATGAGTACGGACCACTGGTGGAATCCCCCGAACTACCGCCCTCCACAAGGAATATAAAAGAACAAAGTGTCTGTGTTGAAAGGGGGGGCCGCCCCCAGGGGG
>CAXTWV010000190.1:690-3408 GCA_964248005.1 uncultured Ktedonobacteraceae bacterium
GGGGTCTGTTTCAAACGCGTCCCCCACCTGCCGGGCGTCAAGCCTTTCAACACAGACACCTTGTTAGAGCCAGCCTTTTTGTTCAGCGATGTGTGCGGCCTCAATTCTATTATGTGCATTCAGTTTTTGGATGGCGACTGAGAGATAATTGCGAACGGTACCTTCGGAGAGAAAGAGTGCTTTCGCGACTTCCGCGATGGTTGCGCCGTTCGTCACAGAAGCCAGCACCTTGCGTTCTCGCTCAGTTAAGGGATTGTTGCCCTCGCTCAAGGCCGCCATTGCGAGTGAAGGGTCAACGACGCGCTCACCCGCAACGGCGCGACGAATAGCAGTTGCGAGTTGTGAGGCTGGCGCGTCTTTCAGCAGAAAGCCAACCACGCCGCTCTGCATCGCTTGTCGTAGATAGCCCGGACGCCCAAATGTTGTTAAGATGAGCACACGACATGCTGGATACTGCGCGTGTAACGCCGCGGCAGCCGTGAGACCATCGCAACCTGGCATCTCTATATCGAGCAGAGCAACATCAGGCTTTGTCGCTAAGGCGACCGTAATCACCTCATCGCCACGCCCGACTTCGGCAATCACCTCGATGTCGCCTTCCAACGTAAGCAGAGCTGCAAGGGCACCACGCACCATCGCCTGATCCTCTGCGAGCAGAATACGAATCATGAGATACATCCCATCTTTGTCGTAGGAACCACGTTACACGAATTATCATTGTAGGGGTCTAATTCTATTACACCCTGTGGGCAATGGACCATGTTTATAGGACTAATGAAACGTAACAAACGTCCTTCCAGCATTGTAGTGTGCCTGCAGGGTGTAATAGAATTAGACCTTACAATTCGTACATCCTCATTATTTTGTCAAACCACGTTTACGACACAATCACGCGAGAGGTACAGAGACGGCGAGCCGAAATCCACCACTCGCCTGAGCCTGTGCTTCACACTGTCCACCCAATGCTGCTATACGTTCCATAAGTCCATGTAAACCATTACTTGTGCTCCCAACACTAGGTACAACCGAAGTTGAAGGTATGGATGTTTTTGTACCATCATCTATGATTTCTACATGAGCGTTGTATGTGTCACGCGTGACACGCACGGTACAGTGATGGGCGCGGCTATGACGAATAACGTTTGTGACGCCTTCACGGACCGTCCATGATAAGACGGCTTCGATAGGTGGTGGCAAGGTCCCTTGTATGCTCTGGTCTTCTTCACAAGCATAGATGATGCCAGCCGCCGCTAAAATTTCTTGCGCCGCATGAAGTTCGTTGGCAAGTGTAGGCTGACGGTAGTTTCCGACGGCTTCACGGACCTCTTGTAGCGTGGTACGAGCAACGTGCTCCACGTCGCCGATCTCGCTGGCAGCTCGTTCCGGTGAGACGCTGATGAGACGGCCCGCGAGTTCGCTTTTGAGGGTGATAAGCGAGAGGTTATGACCCAATAAATCGTGCAGGTCTCGTGCGATACGGAGCCGCTCCGCAGTGACCGCCAGACGCGCGATTTCTTCACGTGCGATACGTAACTCACGACTCGTCATAATTGAGCGCGTGATGAGTGCTGTCACAATGCCAACTACACTGACAAGGACAATTCCTTGTTCAAGATAGGACCAGTCGGGATTGTGGAGCGAACCGAGTCCAACGATCAGTAGCGCAAGTACAATAATCGCTTGCACGGCTCGCATAGTGGGAAGACGACCACCTATATATGCACTCGTAAAGATAAAAGGTGATCCAACACCCCTATACAAGAGAATGATGATAAGGCTAAGCGCGAAAAGAAGGGCAACCGGGAGCCATTGTGATAGGACAGAATGCTCTGTAGATGAAGGCGTACCAGTGAGACGAAATGCGTTGTGCAACGTTACCCATAAGTATACGCAGAAGAAAAACGCGACCGCGACAAGTGTGGCAATGAGACGCACCAATGGTAGATGTGCTTGCAACAATTTTGTGATGTCGGACGAAGCAAAGGGCAACCATATCACCCATACAAGCCATAACAGATAGGGAGAAAGTCTGTTGTTGCGCTCTTCCCGCGGCACATGTGTATGCATAGCATTCCCTTTGCTTCACTCAAGAACATCTACAAGTCTGATTTTATCACATCTATAGATGTGATAAAATCAGACTTGTACAATCACGCTTATTCGCTTATTGCCACCGTTGCCTGCGCTTGTCCGCGGTGGGCAAAGAGGACCGTACCGAGCCACAAGAAGTTACCGATGCCTATCATAATTGTTGGAAACCAATCCGCGAATGTCTTCACACCAACTGCATTGGGGTCAGGATTGCTGGCACCAAGAACGATCATGACGATGCAGCCGATAATACCAACGATGGCAAGAGCACTCACACCAGCCTTGATGCGTCCGATGTGTGCCGCCGCGTTCAGAGACGTATCACGAATACCAAACAATTGTATACATAAGAGCATTAACAACACAATAGTGACGCAATGAAGCAGGTAGTTCCACAGGGGAGCACCTTGAGGCGTAAAGTTGCCTCCGCTCCAACCAGAGCCAGCAAACATTAATACGACTGCCGCGATTTGTAGTTTTGATGTGAGAGTGTTTGTCTTCATGATAGTTCCTCTTTCTTTGTGAGATGTATGATATCGTTCGCTTTGTTATTTTGTGTTTGCACATTCGCAACTCACACCCGAAGTATACTGGCGTGCGAGGGTATGTGGTAGTGGAGGTAATCAT
>CAXTWV010000190.1:3508-9443 GCA_964248005.1 uncultured Ktedonobacteraceae bacterium
CATGTATAGTCAAGAGTAAGAAAAAATAGACAGGCAACGATAGGGAACATATTGAGCCGTCGTACCAACACTACAGAGAACGGTGTACTCGCTGCAAGCATCGTGTTTGGTCCTCCTCAATGACATCCCTGAGCCAGGCAGTGAACCCTTCTTCTTTTTGAAGAAATCAGTAACTGACTTTCGGGACACGCCCGTTAGCGCGTGACGGTTTTCCCTAGTAAACAGGGCAGAACCGATTGAGGTCTCTTGCTGTACGTAAGAGATAAATGGTGGTGGTACCACGACAGGCATACTAATATTACGCCCTCGTCCTCCAAAAGAGAGGATGAGGGCTTTTTGTTGTCAAAATTTATTCACTCTCATGAAGAAAGGAAATGTTTCACATGAAACGTATTCTCACAAAAGAGGTGCAAGCGCATGTTGGCGAGCGTGTGCTGGTACAGGGCTGGTTACACTCGCTACGACAACTTGGTGGCGTGAACTTTCTCGTTGTGCGCGATGGTTGGAGTCTATTACAGTGCGTTACTGAACGCGAGGAAGAGATTGCGGCACTCCGAGAGGTTGGAGTCGAAAGCGTGATAACAGTTGAAGGAACCGTTGTCAACGAGGCTCAGGCACCAGGAGGCGTTGAGTTACACGATCTGCATGTCGAGGTACTCACTCCTGTAACAGAGGTTCCACCAGTGGCACTCAACAAACGTAAGCTGAACGCCCATGTCAACACGTTGCTCGATTCCGCGGTCGTCACAAACCGTCATCCTGCGCGACGTGCTATTCTCCGTTTAAGTGCGGGCGCGATGGCTGGCTTTCGGAGTGTGTTGACGGCAAAAGACTTTACCGAAATACAAACGCCGAAGATTGTGGCTTCAGCGACGGAAAGCGGTGCCAATGTCTACAAGCTGGGTTACTTCGGACGGAACGCCTATCTCGCGCAAAGCCCACAATTTTACAAGCAAATTATGGTGGGCGTCTTCGAGCGTGTGTTCGAGGTTGGACCCGTCTTTCGCGCTGAGCCACACGACACAACGCGTCACCTCAACGAATATGTCAGCCTCGACGCCGAACTTGGCTTTATCGAGAATCACTTTACTGTCATGGCCTTGTTGCGTGACGTGCTTGCTGGCATATTAGCAAATTTCAGCGAACACTATCCGGCAGAATTAGAATTGCTTCATGTGCAGATGCCAGAAGTGCCGCAGGAAATACCACACATTCACTTCTCAGATGCGCAAGAACTCATCTTCACCCTACACAAAGTAGATGTACGCGGCGAACCGGACCTGTCACCACAGGATGAGCGTTGGCTAGGTGCATGGGCAATGCAAGAATTTGGAAGCGATTTCCTGTTTGTCACAGGCTACCCAACCAGCAAACGCCCATTCTATACCTACCCTGATCCAGAGCGACCCACATTTACCAACTCCTTTGACCTGCTCTTCCGAGGCACCGAACTGGTCACGGGTGGGCAACGCCTGCATCGCTATCCTGACTATCTCGTGGCATTAGAAAAAGCAGGCTTGCCATTGGAGCCGTTCGCATCCTACCTTGATGCGTTCAAATATGGTATGCCACCACACGGGGGCTTCGCCATAGGTTTAGAGCGTCTCTTGATGCAATTGACAGGTGTGCCAAACATCAAATTGGCGACTACGTTTCCGAGGGATATTAATAGGTTAGAACCATAGATATGCAGTGGGGAATGGCTTGGTAAGCGGCATGACAGGGCTAACTCTGTCATGCTTCACTCAGCCCATCAAGCCCTGACACTGCTATGTTACGGAAATGGGAAGGATAACGTTGCCCTGATTCCTTAGCTCAAAATTAAGCGCGAACGTTTGAAGCTAATCAGTGATAATCCAAGCAAGATTGCATCCAGCACGGCAATAACGACTATTGCAATAAGCAAAAACTGTGAATAGGTTAACGATGAGACAATATTCTCAGGCACGAGTTGCAGTACAAAGATGATCCCAAATACAAACACTATCGTGCCGACGCCCAGAATTTGCTGTGCCTGCCGCACCGTCGATACTCTCAGCGAGATCAACACGCCCGCGCTTGCTCCAAGCACGTTGACGAGCAGGCTTAAGACGAGAGCATCCACGAATAGATCGAGCGGATAGAACATCCAGTTCCCCTGAGTACGAAACAGATCGACTAACACCAGACCCACCAATAAACTGAGCACGCCCATGCTCCAGGCATAGAGAACGGTTGTTACGACCTTCCCCAGCAGAATCGCTCGATCTGGCATGCGGCTGGCTAGCAAGGTTTCTAGGGTATGACGCTCGCGCTCTCCGGCGATAACGTCGCCAATGAAACTGATAATCACAAAGAAAGGAATCCAAAGTAAAAGAATCATTCCAAGTGGCGTAAGGTTTACCCACTGAGGTCCGAGTTGCAATGGGAGATAGATTCCCATAATACCAACTACGAGCAGGGGACGTAGCAACGACCTCCATCCACCTTGGAAAAATACGTCCTTCGATTCCTTCCACATCATTGTCAAGATGTCACTCATATGTTTTCTTCCTCCATCAGTGTCAGGAAAACATCTTCCAGGCTGGCCTTTCCCCTTCGTACTTCCTCAACCTCTCCGCCTAACCTCACGATCAAGCTGACGAGAGGGCCAATCTTGCTCTCTCCGCGCAGTTCAATAGTTAAATGATTATTGTGCAATTCGACATTCGCTACCTCTGGTCGCTCTCGCAGCAGTGTGAGCATCTGATCGTTGAAGCCATAGCCCACGATCTCAGCCTGTGGACCGCCAGTCCTCAAACGCAATTCATCAGGGTTGCCAACAGTCAACAGTTTTCCTTGGCGAATCACTCCCACCAGAGCACAGAGCTTTTCGGCTTCTATCAGATTGTGGGTGGTGAGGAAGACCGTCACCCCTTCGCGTGCTACCAAACTTGCCAGATCGTGATGCAATGCCGCCGCCGCAACCGGATCAAAGCCTGCTGTTGGCTCATCCAGGAAGATCAATGGGGGATGGTGAAGGAGTGCCCGTGCCACCGCGAGTTTTTGTTTCATCCCTCTACTCCACTTGCCCACCTGATCCTTGCGGCGCTCCCAGAGATCGAGGTGGGTGAGCAGTTCTTTGATGCGTACACGCCGTTCGGTGGCAGGCATATGGTAGACGCGCCCGTAATAGTCCAGGTTGTCTTCGGCAGTCATGCGCTCGTACAGCCCCGCAAATTCGAGCAAAGCTCCGATGCGGGTACGAATTTCATCCGCCTGCGTGCGCGTATCGAAGCCAAGCACGTTAGCTTGACCCTGGGTTGGTTCCAAGAGGCCAAGCAAGAGATGGATGGTGGTGGTTTTGCCAGCACCATTTGGTCCCAGAAACCCAAAGACTATTCCTGCAGGCACCTCTAGTGAGAGATCATCGACCGCTTTGATTGTGCTAAAAGAACGTGAAAGGTGTTCTGTGCGAATGATTGGCCTAGCCATTCAATCAAACTCCTTTCTCAAGCATCATAGCTCGATGCCTATATGTTGCCGGACTTCGCGACAAAGCTGAATATTACTATCTGCTATACTGAATCTAACATATCGCTATTGCTTTGTCCAGAGAATCTCTATTGATGAGGGGCTAGTCTATCCTTCGAGTAGTATTTGCGCTGTTCCTCCGGCATGCTCACAGGGTTTTGCTACTACCCACTGTTGTTTCTCCGTGCTTCTTGTTCTATGATATACATGAGGGTATCAAACGACTAGTACACAGACAGAGATGAGAACAATGGCTACCATTCAGCAAGAACTCCGCACAACACTTCCAGCAGGTCCAACGCCGCTTCCCGTGATCGGGAACGCGCTTTCGTTTCGGACGGACCCGCTTGCATTTTTTCAACAACTACAGCGTACTTATGGCAACATGGCAACCGTTCATCTAGGACGCGTGCCAATTGTGCTGCTGTTCCAACCCGAACATGTACGCTATCTACTCATAGAACATCCGCGTATATTCACGAATCGTGAGTTTACGCAAGGCAGTGGTGGCGGCGGAGAAGGCGTTCTTGACGAGGGACTCCTGACAATTGATGGCGAGGCACATCGTCAGCAGCGTCGTGCTGTACAACCAGCATTTCACAAAAAGCGCGTCGAGGGCTACGCGGACTCAATGGTGCAGTTCTCACAGGAATTGCTTAAGACGTGGCATGCTGGCGATGTCGTCGATGTGTCGCGTGCCATGCAAGAACTCACACTACGCATCGTGGGCAAATGCCTCTTCAACATCGACCTGAGTACTCAGCTTGGCGACCTCGGTGTCGCGTTTGATGGTGTCATTGGCACCCAGCCAGGAATACTTGAGACACTACTGAATATTCGCATCGACCAGCCGTTTACCTCGTATGGTAGACGTATGGTAGCAATTCGCCGTCTCAACACGCTGATCTACACATTGATAGCACAGCGTCGAGGTGATGACCACGATAGAGGCGATGTGCTTTCGATGCTGTTCACCGCGCCCGATGGTCGGGATGTGGAACATGCCGAAGTTCCATTGAGCGACAAACAGATACACGACCACATCATGACCTTTATCGCCGCAGGTCATGAGACTACCGCCAATGCTTTGACGTGGACGTTTTACCTACTCTCGGAGCATCCAGAGGTGCGTGAAAAGTTGCTCAGCGAGATGCGTACCGTGCTCAATGGGCACACACCGACAACAGAGGATATGGCGAACATGCCCTATCTCGATTGGGTATTAAACGAGTCGATGCGTCTCTATCCGCCTGCATGGATACAGGGCCGACATGCCACTGAGGAATTTGAACTGGATGGCACACGTTTTCCCGCCGGTACTCTATTCCTGTTGAGTCAATGGGTCACACATCGCATACCAGAACTTTGGGGTGATCCCGATGTATTCCGACCGGAGCGTTGGGACCCGGTGAATGGGCAAAAGATACAGCAGGGAGCGTACTTCCCCTTTGGCGCGGGACCACGTATCTGTATCGGCATGCCCTTTGCACAGCTTGAAGCCAAGCTGATTCTGGCAACGATTCTCCAGAAATACACACCGCGCACAACTCCGGGATATCGTGCCGAAATCAGCCCACTGATTACGCTACGACCAAAAGAGAACCTGCGTATGACGTTGCTACCAACCGCAACTGATGCCGCCTCTGCTCCATCATGGGAGAACGTCCTACGCGTACCGTATGCATCGCAAAACGAGGCCGTCAATCGGCGTGGTTGTCGCAACGCTTTTGGACCCATCTTCGATTTGTTGAAATTGTAGGGGTCTAATTCATTACACCCTCGTTCCGCATCGCAAGCCGTGCGAGGGTGTAATGAATTAGACTCCTACAGTTAGGTGTGAGCGTCACGCACACGTAACCAAATATCGGCGAGAATGACGATAGCAAACATGATAGCAGGAATAGCAATCCGTAACCACGGTAGAGAAGTGATCGCTGTTGAATTTTGACGCAGGTCGTCGAGAATCATATTCGCACCTGTCCAGGCTAGTACCAGGGCGGCAGCATCCAAAAGCAACGTCAGGCGTCCCACAACCTCTGCGATAAGTGTACTACCAAATAAGAGAATTGCTACGCTGACAAGTAAACCGATAACTAAGAGTGGAATATCACCATTGGCTATCGCACCCACAGCGAGGATATTATCCAGGCTCATCGTTACATCGGCAACGAGGATTGTGAGCATTGCGGCAATAAGTCCTTGTTGCACACGTTGCTGTGCGTCCGATGCTTTCTGCTTCTCTTTCTCAGGCATCTTACTTTTGCGGTCAGCGAGAAGCCGTATCGCGATGACCATCAATACAAGAGCACCAGCCGTTTGTAGCCACGGCAAATTGAGTAATACGGTAGAAAGGAGCGAGAAGACGATGCGAAGTACAATCGCGGCGGTCCCACCCGCAAGAATGGCAAGCCAACGCTGACGACGTGGTAAGCCAGCAGCAGCG
>CAXTWV010000191.1:0-9406 GCA_964248005.1 uncultured Ktedonobacteraceae bacterium
TCAGGAATATTCGGCACGAAATGATTCACAGGCTCAAGCGGATCAATTCCAGAGTCTCCCTTCTGTGTGATACGTTCAAGGGCGTCGATTGGGAGTGTCCCCGTGAGTAAGGTGTAGAATGTTGCCGCCATGCCATAGACATCTGTACGCGGATTCGTGCCTTGCGAGTATTGCTCAGGCGCACTATAGTTCGGTGAGAGTCTGCGCACTGCCGTCGTTGTCTCGTCCTGATCGTACTCCTTAGCAATCCCAAAATCTACCAGAACAGGTCCATCTCCATTGGAAGGAACGATAATATTCGAGGGTTTGATATCACGATGAATGATTGGCGGTTTCTGGTTCTGTAAGTAGATGACGGCTTCTGCAATAGGGGTCATAAGACGGAGTATGTCGGGAAGCGCGAAGCGGCTCTGCGGTTGGAGCCGACGCAAGCGATCCAGATTCGGGCCTTTGATATAGTCCATCAGTAGGTAGACGCGAGCATGCGCTTCATCTTCAAAGGCGCGATACACACGAGGGAGTGCTGTAGAATCGAGACGTTTGAGGACTTCACCCTCGAAAAGAAAATGAACGCGATCCTGCTTCTTTGGATCGATCACCTCTTTGAGGGCAAACTGATTGCCCTTGACCCGTGTATCATGTACCAGATAAACGGCCCCAAAACCGCCTTTACCTAGTAACGCCTCAATCATATAGCGATCCCGTATAATACTCCCGTTTGGGAGAATAGTTTGTACGTCTTGCATCTTTCACCTCACACAATGAGCGACCAATCTTTCTAAGAGGCAAAAGAGAATGTCGCTTACTCGTCGTCCTTCTTTTCTTATAGATAATACGTATAATATGTTCCGTTAGATGACTTCTTGACAGATACAACGCTTTAGTGCTAAAGTTTAGAAATGTACTCTTTAGTGCTAAAGTGTCATGAGAAAACAGGGAGATTGATACCAATGGCGTACAGCATTTCAGTATTTATCTGGATACGTCTTGCGCGTATTCGACGTAAGTACGAGCGTGCCGCTACAGAACGTTTGCGCTCATGGAATCTTAGTCTGGCCCAATTTGATCTCTTGACCGCACTAAGCGTTTCCGAAGGAACGACGCAATTTGACCTGGCGAAACAGTTGCTTGTGACACAGGGCAATATAACGCAATTGCTCGAAAAACTGGAGCAACGCGGACTCCTTGTGCGTCACCAGGAGGGGCGGACGAAATGTCTTGTGTTAACCGAGCAGGGACGACAGGTGCTCAACGTATTGGTTCCTACACATGTTGCTTGGAACGCAGAACAGTTCGCGGGTTTGTCGGCTGTCGAACAAAAGCAACTGCTTGGACTGCTGCAAAAGCTTGACCGCACCATGAAATAACCGCTCTTTTTTTGTGAGAATGCTTTAGCTCTAAAGTGAAGAGGAGTTTTGAAAAGTTTATGAACTGCACAGTAAAGGAAAGAGCATGTTCCTAGAGAAACGCGAAACCGAAAACGAAAAGGAGACGGGCAGACTTGAAGCTTTCAGCGATGGTGTGTTCGCCGTCGCGATTACCTTGCTCGTATTCAATTTGAAAGTGCCACAACTCTCTCTAAATACTGTATCGGGCGAAAGTTTAGCACAAGCATTGTTTTCATCTTCTCAATGGGCTACATATTTCACGTTTTTTATTAGTTTTGCTACGGTTCTGATTATGTGGATAAGCCATCACAGCATGTTCAAACTGGTGCAAAAGTCAGACACCCTCTTTCTCTTTGCGAATGGCTTTTTACTGTTGCTGGTAACGGTCGTGCCATTTCCGACAGAGTTGGTCGGTACCTATCTTACCAGCCCCGCAGCCACAACTGCCTGTGTTGTCTATGCTGGTCTCTTCATGATTATCAACGTAGCATACAATCTGCTCTGGTGGTCAGCAACGCACCATCAACTGCTTTTTCCAAACGTTTCGCATGCGTTAGTAAAAATGCGTACTCGTAATTATTTGCTTGGCTTTCCAGGCTACTTATGTGCGATGGTGATAGGCTTTTGGTTGCCCGCTGTAAGTATTGGCATTTGTTCCGTTCTCTGGCTCTTCTGGGCATTCACCAGCTATGAGAGGGTGCCTGCGCGGAAGCCTCATGAAAACCTACAAGGAGTTGAATAATGACGCTCGCCGAATTTCCTACAGAAGGCATGGCACTGACTCACCTATGAGAGTAAAAGCTTAGGCTTAGCTCGTCTTTTTGCTCTACAGTGTCGTATAACTAATGAAGGGGGCAGAGCTTTCGTCTTTATGCCATCGGGCGTATTCACACTCATTATCATCCCCTTCACATCTACCAGATGAACGAGGAAAAGGAAGTACATCATGTCTAAACAGAAGGGCATCTGGATTCTTATTGCCACAATTTTGGGATCGAGTATGGCATTCATTGATAGCAGTGTTGTCAATGTGGCTTTACCGAGGCTACAAGCAGAATTGCAGGCAAGTGCGTCAAGCGTTCAATGGGTTGTTGAGGCATATGCCCTCTTCCTCGGTGCCCTTATTCTCATTGGGGGTTCACTGGGTGACCAGTTTGGACGCAAACGTATTTTTCTACTCGGCGTAATTATTTTCACCATAGCCTCGGTCTTCTGCGGTATTTCACAGACTATTGAGCAACTCATCATCGCACGTTCAGTACAAGGTATTGGTGGCGCACTGCTGACACCGGGGAGTCTTGCCATTATTCGCTCTTCGTTTGATAGCGCGGAACGTGGCAAAGCTATTGGTACATGGTCAGGCTTTTCTGCCATCACCTCGGCACTTGGTCCCTTACTTGGTGGTTGGCTGGTACAAAACACGTCATGGCGTTGGATTTTCTTCATTAACGTCCCGCTCGCTGTGATTGTGCTCATCGTTTCTGTGCTACATCTGCCGGAGAGTACAAGTGGTGCGGGCAAGCAACATCTCGACTTTCCTGGTGCTATCCTGACTGCCCTTGGATTAGGTGGTGTGGTCTATGGCTTAATCCAGGCAGAGAATGTTGGCTTTGCTGACCCAATTGTGCTTATCTGTATTATCGGCGGTTTGGTCGCACTCGGCCTGTTCATCTTTGTGGAGAATCGTAGCCCTAACCCGATGATGCCCCTCACACTGTTTCGTTCGCGCACGTTTACAGGCACAAACCTGCTCACACTGCTGCTCTATGCCGCCCTTGGTGGAGCACTCTTTTTCCTGCCATTCAACTTGATCAGTGTGCAGGGTTATAGCGCGACCGCTGCGGGTGCTTCCTTGTTGCCATTCACGCTGCTCTCATTCACGCTCTCGCGCTGGTCGGGTGGGCTGGTAGCGAAATATGGTTCACGTCTGCCGCTTATAATCGGCCCTACCATTGCTGGATTAGGTTTTATTCTGTTTGCCCGACCAGGGCTTGGAGGCAGTTACTGGCTGACCTACTTCCCCGCGGTTGTCGTGATGGGCCTGGGAATGACCATCACGATTGCGCCTTTGACAACAACCGTCATGGGTGCTGTCGCGGACCAGTATTCGGGTACAGCATCGGGTGTCAATAATGCTGTTGCGCGTATTGCTAGCCTGCTTGCCATCGCTGTACTTGGCATCTGTGTTGCCTATGCGTTTAGTAGCAGTCTTACTTCCAATATCACAGCCTTACATCTCGCTCCTAATGTACAGCAGACAATACTTGCACAACATGGGCGACTAGCAGCAATAGAGATTCCAAACACAGTACAGGGCGCGACACGTACTGCTATCCGTACCGCGATAGACGAGTCGTTTATTGCAGGCTTTCGGTTGGCGATGCTTGTTGGAGCAGGACTTGCATTTGGTAGTGCTCTATGCGCGTTTTTCTTTGTCTCATCGCCTGCCAAACTCCCAAAACATACAGGCGAGAACCAGAGCGGAGACAATGCTTGTACCCTGACATTCGCTCATCATCGTATAGATGATAAGAACGAAGACGAATCGGTTGCAGGAAAAGACGCAACACCAGTTCGCTAATAAGCACAAAGAGGTGGTTAACATATGGCAGATACGACGCAAAATAGTTCATCATTGGAGCAAAAGGCCGCAGAGGTTACACAGACGACAGACCCAAAGCCGCCATTCATCCTGTCGCTTGACGTTGGTACATCATCGACACGTACCCTCTTGTTTGACGCGACTGGTGCAACCATACCAAGCGTTCATGCGCAGCGTCCCTACAAGCTCAACGTCACTGACGACGGGGAGGTCTCTGTTGATGCTGATGCACTTGTCGATGTGGTAGCGCAAACAGTGAACGATGCTCTCAGAGCGGCAGGACCGATGGCACAGCAGATTGGTGCTGTCGCGATAGATACCTTCTGGCATAGTCTTATGGGTGTCGATGAGTCGAACAACCCGCTCACTCCTGTTATCACATGGGAAGATACGCGTCCTTTTGGAGCAGCTGCAGAGCTACGTGCGCAACTCGACGCAGAGGAGATACATCATCGCACAGGGGCACCCTTACATGCGAGTTTTTGGCCTGCCAAGCTTCGCTGGTTAGCGACAAATCAGCCTGATGTCTTTAAGCGTACCGCGCAATGGATTTCCTTTGGGGAATACCTGCACCGTAAATTTCTTGGCAAGTCTGTATGCGCTCTCGCGATGGCTTCCGCGACTGGCCTATTGAATACACGAGACCGAGCCTGGGACACCGACCTGATGAAGGTGTTGAATGTGCGTCCAGAACAATTACCACAATTGGGCGATACACATGATGGTGCGAAAGGTCTCTCCTCGGAGTATGCTTCGGCATGGCCTGCGTTGCGCGATGTGCCGTGGTTTCCTGCAATAGGTGATGGGGCGGCGGCGGCAGTTGGCTCTGGTTGCGCGAATACTAACACATGGTCGCTGACCATTGGCACATCGAGTGCGGTACGTGTTGTGCTGCCACCAGAACGCGCTATACCAGCATCGGGTCTCTGGATGTACTTGATTGACGCGAAACGTGCCATACTGGGTGGTGCGCTCAGCGAGGGCGGCAACATGCTGAGTTGGTTCGACTCAACGCTAAAATTACCAGCACTACCTGATGCGGAACCACTGATATCCTTTGTCAAACCCGACGGACACGGCCTGACTATTCTCCCGTTCATCTCAGGTGAGCGTAGTCTTGGCTGGCACGCGGATGCACGTATGACTATCATGAACTTGCAAACACATACATCACCTGCCGATATCCTGCGTGCTGGCATGGAAGCGTTGGCCTACCAGCTTGGTGCCGTGTATGAGCAACTGCGCGAAACACTTAAAGAAGGGAATACGTTGCCTACACCGCAGGTCGTTGGTAGTGGTGGTGCCTTGCTTGGTTCACTGACAATGCAAAGTATTCTTGCCGACACGTTTGGCACAGCCATCTATCCATCACTCGACCATGAGGCTACGGCACGTGGCGCAGCTTTGCTCGCTTTAGAAGCATTGAATGTCATACCTGACATTTCCAAAGTCGAGCCAAGGCTTGCATCTCCCATGAAGCCAGACGCCGAACGTGGTGAGGTGTACAAAAAGGGAGCCGAACGACAAAAGAAGCTGTATCAGGCGTTGTTAGGAAGTTGAGTTGGTGTTTCTCGCACGGTAGTTGGGTAATATGGCTCGCGTAAAGAGATGCCGATCTGTCCTGCTATCGTGCGTGCGAGTTTCTCAAAATCTATGTAAGCACCCTTCACTGATTGCATATGCGCCCCCATTGCACCATCTGCTGGCTTGAGAAGAAACATAGGTTTGTGAGCCTCTTGCGCTAAAGGCATCAAACTTCGATAGTGTTTGAGTAGTGCCAAGTTATAGGGGTCCTGAACAACTCCCAGGTTGCTCGTTTCTTGCTCGTCAAGCACAAAATGCCTATAAGCATTTGGTATTTGAGCAATCCAGCGGTCATAGGCTTTGACGGGACGATCCATACGAACGGTATGTTGTAGAACGATATACCCAATGGGGTGCATTTGTCCTTGTGGGAGAGGTAAATCATGTACAGGATTCTTCTTTAGCCGCTCTTGCCAATCTTCACGCCATTTACGTAATGTTGGTCCTAAGTTACGTAGTCCTTGTAGTGAAAAAATATCCGGTGAGAGTGGAACTACAATATAATCTGCCGCGATAAGTGCAGCTCTATTGATTGCGCCTAAATTAGGACCCAAGTCCATAAGGATAACATCTGCCTTATGGACTGTCGCGGCCTCTTGCATAACACGCCAAAACGCAGACATAACGCGAAAGGACCGCTCATCTCTGTCCAGGCATTTAGGCCATGCCTCCGACAGATTGTCCTCAAAGCTAGAAAGTAAGAGGTCTCCTGCTAGGAGTGCTATAGAACTTCCAAAGAGTGTAAGTTGACCATCTTCTGTCACTTCTTCTACATGTGGTGGTGCTATATCACCAACGCCTCTTCTTAATGGTTGAATGGAGCCAAAGATGGTGTTGGGATGTTCACCATCAGGCCATAAAAACTCTAGTTGATCGTCGTCTAAAAATGCGGATGTGAGGTTGGCTTGAGGGTCTAAATCTGCCGCTACTACGCGTAGCCCTAGTTCACTATACATGCATGTCAGGTGATACACGAGAGAAGTTTTTCCAACGCCACCCTTATTATTAAAAAAGGCGATAACTGGTGTGCTCATACTCTTCTCCTTAATGTGACGAGGACATATGTATCTTCAACCTGAAATTCTGGCGGCGGATTTCCGTTTTTTTGCATTTCCCTTCGAGCAAGTGATATTCCCATACCAAACCTTTGAATGTACCCAAGATTTTTCATAGCCTCTGCAATATGTGGATTACGATAATCAGTGATACCAGGAGTACCAAAATTAGTACGATTTACCTGCCCAAAGGGACCCCCTGGATTCTGTATTTCAACACGATCAGAAAACCATGAGATGCGTACTGGCGCGTTTGTTCCATCATATGAACGGTGTAAAATGCTATTTCTTGTTAATTGTTGCAGGGCTACAATTGGATAATCTGGGTGACGAAGCTCTACCGGTTGCGACAAGATGTCTGTTTCTGTTGCGATGTTTGCTTGAAGTATTTCGTCAAGTAATCGAAGTAAATCTGGTAGTGGACCATCTATCTCTTTCGAGTCCTTAACTGGATCGCCAAGCTCTGTTCCATCAATTCGCAAAAACTGAATATAGGCTCCTGGGATAAATTGCCGTGGGTCCTTGCCTATAACAAGAACACCTAAAACAGTTGGACTCTGATGTGTTTCGGAAGTGGTGAAGCGCATCGCCATCAGTTGTTGGTTGTCACTTCGGTGATTCTCTTCTAGTATATCGGCAGGAAGTGCGGATGTTAGATAGGCCCTTTTGAATAAGTCTACATCCAGATCATCTTTCGTTGCGGATGGTACAGGTCGTAGATCAAATGGTAAGTGTTTAGCACGTCTTTTTTCCGTGAGACGGCGCTCTTCTTCCTGTGTAGCAATAGCACGTCGTGGTCCGACTCTCACCCAAGTACGTCCTAGTGCTTGATTATCCATGACTCACATCCTAAATAGGTCTTTAATAAAACTTCTCACGTGGTTTATGCTTAGAGGTCTAGGAGTATTATAGACTATGTATGAGTACATAGCTACCGATTACTTTTTTCACCTCTTTTGCATCAACTGTTTGAACACTATCTCGCATATCTGTATTTCTGTCACCCCCGATACCCCTGTCACATAGCGGTCAGGACGTACCACCACAAAGATATTCTGTCTATCTTGCAAAAACTTTCCTAACACTCCATCCGCGTCACTTACAACTTCACAATGCTCATACTCTATCTCCGTAAATGGTGTTCCCTGTGGTAGCACACAGACATACTTTACCCCCCATTGTTGCCCCATATCCTCTGGTACATCCTTAAATGCGTGCTCTGGATTTTCGTATAGCCTTATTATCGCAAATCTATTGCCGAGCACATCATCCAGGAGAACTCTTGTACCGTCTTGTGTGAGCATCAAAGGCTGTGGCAAAAACGCTCCCACAAGTTTCTTGTTTCTCTTGTCTTTGGGAGCTAGGAGAAAGCCTTTGGAATAGCGCGGTTGTGGCTTGACATGCATTTCTGTAATTGCATTCCGTAGTGGAGGGATAGCGCGAATAAGAGCGAAAACCCAATCGCGTAGTTGTGAAGCTCGCTGCGTTGTCGTCATAACGATATTCCCTAATATCGAAGAGAAAAGAATCATTTCTCGTACATGAGGATAGCGTTCCGTGTGATAGGTCTCTAAGAGCTTATAGCTAGCTTGCTGTTGTAAGACCATCTGTAGTTTCCAGCAGAGGTTATGAGCGTCACGCAAGCCACTATTCATGCCTTGTCCTCCAAAGGGTGGCATGAGATGAGCTGCATCACCGAGTAGAAATACACGGTGATGCATAAAGCGTTGCGCGACAACCGAGCGAAAGGTATAGAAGGTTTTGCGCACAATATGCGGTTTGCTATCCTGTGTCTCTTTATGCGTGATAGGGTGGGACGCTCTCGCTTGACGAATCAACTCGTGAATGGTTTCATCGTTTAGAAGGTCTGTATCCTTTTCACCTGCCAGGAGCATAAATTCCCATCGCCGTGCATGTTGTGGGGCTGGTACAGTCACGGCTGGACGTGTATAGTCACAAAAAAACGTGGCAGCAGTAGATGTATCATCGTCATTGATTGTATCGACAACCAACCAGCGTTGCCCGACATCAGTTTCACGTCTATTCTGGCTCTGTCGTCGTGGTAGCAACGTTGGTTGATACATTGGAATACCCAACGCATGCCGAATAGGACTTTTTCCACCGTCACACGCGAGCAAATAATCACAGTTTATGGTCGAACGGGTCTCATCAGGTGTGCGAATGCTGAGTGTAACATTCTCTGCGTTCTGCACAAATGTCTCGACCGTATGCTGAAAACGAACCTCGACGTTGGGGAAGCGAGCAAGCCCTTGTAACAGTGCTGCCTCGAATGCGGGTTGATGAAATGTCGATATCAGAGGATAGCCGTTTCTTCTGCTTGTGGGAGAGACTCTCGCGAGGAAATGCTGTTTCGAGAGATAGTGTGCCTCAATATCTAGCACAACATACTTGATGATCTCATCTATAAGACCCATCGCCTGACAGATGCGTAACCCCTCGTCGTCAATAGAGATAGCCTTTGGGTAATCGCTGATATCCGCATTCCGTTCGAGTACAAGCGTCTGTATGCCAGCCATTCCCAGCAGGTTAGCAGCACTAAGTCCTGTCGGCCCTGCTCCTACAATGACGACGGATGGGGCGATGCCTTGTAAACTGTCGAATGTCATATGTCACTCCAACTATAGCATGCATAAGGGAACGCTTTCATCGGTAGGTTTTCCAGGAGTACATGAAACGCCTGTAGGGACCGATTTATCACGTCCTTTTGGCCTCTCGACTCCCGACAAGGACGTGATAAATCGGTCCCTACAGGCGTT
>CAXTWV010000192.1:0-7108 GCA_964248005.1 uncultured Ktedonobacteraceae bacterium
TGCCAACGCGTCGCGGCATTCTGGCGGTACGCCCAAATGGAACCGCCGTTTTGATGGGAGGGGTCAATGCTGATGTGGAGATACCGTACTGGTATATCATGCATAATAACATCGTGATCCGCGGTCAGTATATGTATCCACAACACGCTCCCTTGTTGCTTGCTGGATTGATTCGCGCTGGTCTACTCCGTCTCGATGTGTTATCAGCTCGTGTCTTTCCCCTCGAAGAGGTGAATCCAGCAATCCAGTATGCACACGACTACGGGAATGCTTTTCAGCTTACCGTGCTGACGCCTTAGCTTGACTTTGCACATTTGGGGAGTACGTCAATTGTGGAGACCGATTATGCTCTTTAGGCATAATTGGTCCCTACAATAAACAAACCTCTAATTTTTTACACGCGCTCGATAATTGTCGCGATGCCTTGACCAACGCCAATACACATGGTTGCTAATCCATAGCGTCCATCGCGTCGCTCTAGTTCGTGCAATAGTGTTGTGACGATGCGTGCGCCACTACAGCCGAGGGGATGACCGAGGGCAATAGCACCACCATTGACGTTCAGTTTTTCCATGTCGATCTCTAGTTCGCGGGTACACTGCAATGTTTGTGAAGCAAATGCCTCGTTGAGTTCGATCAGGTCCATATCGGAGATGCTGAGGCCAGCCCGTTGCAACACCTTGCGTGTAGCATAGATGGGACCAAGACCCATATAGGCAGGATCGACACCAGCGACCGCCGAGGCAATAATGCGGGCACGCGGACGCAAGCCGAGCCGCTGTGCTTGGCTTCGTGCCATCAGCACAAGAGCCGCCGCTCCATCGTTGATACCCGCCGAGTTGCCTGCCGTGACGGTGCCACCTTCTTTGCGAAAAACGGGCTTAAGGGCGGCAAGCTTTTCAAGCGATGTATCCGCACGGGGATGTTCGTCCAGAGCAACAATTGTAGCCTCATTGCCCTTCTTATGTGGAAGTGTTACAGGCATGATTTCTACAGCGAAACGCCCCGATTGCTGGGCCGCGACCGCTTTTTGCTGACTACGTAAGGCGTATGCGTCCTGCTCTTCACGCGTGATATGATAGCGTTCGGCAACATTTTCAGCCGTCTCACCCATGCTGTAGGGATGGTGCATTGCGGAGAGCTTGGGGTTAATAAACCGCCAGCCGAGCGTGGTATCTTGCAGGTTCATGTTGCGAGCAAATGGTGTGTCACTTTTGCCTAGCACAAAGGGGGCACGCGTCATGCTCTCTACGCCGCCCGCGATAAAGGTGTCTCCCGCGCCTGTCTGAATTGCTTGTGCCGCGCTATTGATGGCTTGTAGACCTGAACCACACAAACGGTTGACGGTCTGCCCGGCGACTTCTACAGGCAAGCCAGCCAGGAGCAAGGCCATACGTGCCACATCGCGGTTATCCTCGCCAGACTGATTCGCACAACCAAAAATAACATCTTCCACACTACGGGGGTCGATATTCGCACGCCGCACCGCTTCACTGATAACGAGCGCGGCGAGGTCGTCGGGCCGTACATCTTTGAGGCTGCCTGCATAGCGCCCGATAGGTGTACGCACGGCTGAGAGAATAACTGCGTCGTCCATAAGTCAGTCCTACCTTCCCTGAAAGTCTGCTTTGCGTTTCTCAATAAAGGCTCGCATACCTTCGCGCATATCTTCCGTCGCGAACAACAGGAAGAAGTTTTTGCGCTCGATGGCAAGCCCTTCCTCTAAAGGAGTCTCGAATGCCGATAGTACTGCGTCTTTGGCCATACGTACCGCGACGGGTGCTTGTTCCGCGACCTTTTGAGCCAGCTTGAGTGCCTCGTTCAGATGCTCACCCTTTGGCACAACACGATTGACAAGGTTATGCTCAAACATCTCTTGTGCGCTAATTTGTGCGCCAGTCAACACCATTTCCATCGTGCGATATTTGCCGAGTGTACGTGCGAGACGTTGCGTGCCACCCGCCCCTGGCATGACACCAATCAGGATTTCGGGTTGTCCAAAGCGTGCATTTTCTGAGGCAACAATCATATCGCAATGCATCGCCAGTTCGCAACCACCACCGAGAGCGTACCCACCAACGGCAGCGATAAGCGGTGTATGAATACGACGGATGCGACTCCATTCATCGAAACCGCCAATCGCCATATCTATCGGCGTCTTATTAGACATCTCTTTAATATCAGCACCAGCCGCGAACGCTTTGTCGCCCGCACCCGTGATGATAATACAGCGTATCGCGTCGTCACGGTCAAATTCCTCTAACGCATCTGCTAATTCCTTGACTAGCCCCGTGCTGAGCGCGTTCAACTCTTTAGGACGGTTCAATGTAACCACTCCGACACGCTCTTGACGCTCCGTAAGAATATATTGATAGTCTGCCATAATCGCTTAAGCTCCTCACACTTCGTTGTAGATACAGCCCCAAAATAGGCACTCGTAAGTATATCACTCAACACAGAGAAACGATGGGGATTGGTCAACGCATGTATTGACCAATCCCCATCGTTTCTCCGTGTTGAGTTTCTTTCACTTCGTCCACACACCTAGCGGGTCACACTCGCGAATCACGCGTAACTCATCCGCGCTGGGCGGAACCGTTTCGGCACAATCGGGTGCGAGACGCAGAGGCCAGCCTGTCTGCTCCTGCACTTGCTCGATAGTGGTACCGGGATGATACGAGTGCAGCATCGCCTCGCCATTGTCGGGATCAAATGTGAAGACGGCAATGGTGGTAATCAAGGCCGATGGACCGCCACGTGGCAGACCAACACGCTTCCGCCACGCCACACCCGCAGGTCCATGTTCATCGGGATAGCCATAGCCAGGACTCGTGATAAAGTCTACACGCTCACGCAGTCTATGCTTATCGTGCGGCATGATGATGGCGAGACGGTGCGAAAGTGACGCGATATCAGCTCCACCGCCGCTTCCAGGGAGGCGCACTTTTGGATGATACCAATCGGCACCAATTGTCGAAGTGTTGAGATTGCCGTAGCGGTCAATTTCGGCTCCCCCAATAAAGCCAAGTTGTATCTCGCCTGCCGCCATCAGGCCCAGCAGGTTCACAGTGCGCGTCGTCCACAGTGCCTCGGCGATGTTTGGCAGATCGCCCATTGTGTATAGCAATTCTGCCGAAGGGGTATCGCGCATAATGCCGGTCTCGAACAATCCAATACAATGTGGTGCATGTGTGCGTTTCGCCAGTGCAAAGGCCAGCAGAGGAAGGCGCATTCCCACGAAAACACGCTCGTTTTCCTGTATCTGGCGTGCGGCACACACCACCATCAGTTCGCGTGGGGTGTACTCTGTTGCTTGTATCATACTCTCTTCCTTCCCCTACTAGTAGCCGTAATCAACGGACGCGGCGTAGCGATGTTCTTGAATACCTAGCTGCTGCACTCGCTCCTCACCTAGTTTCTTAAGATAGTCGGCTCGTGTAAGCGGCTGTTGTACCCATGTCGTAAGCCATTGCTGAAAACCTTCCACTGTGCGCGTCTGCTCGTGATACTCGTGAAAAAAGGCATGGTCACGGTTATAATAGCCCTGCACCATTGAGGGATGCGCTCCAAGTGGCTCATGCACAACTGCACGTACTTTGAACGAAGGGCCGAGCACACGATTCGGATCGCTCACAATCACAGATTTCGGCACAATCTCTTCCGCGATCACCAGTACGTCACGTGCGGCTAACATGGCCTCTTCACACACACCAAGATTGCCCCACTGGTGAATATTGCCTTCCTCATCGCTGCGTTGCACATGCAAAATCGTCACATCAGGACGTAGTGCTGGCACAAGCAGAAGTGGTGTACCATCGAAAGGTGACACGTCCTGGCGAAAAGTGGGATTCTGACGTGGAATGTCGCTTCCCAAAAGCGAGCGTGTCGGAATATAGGGAGAACCTAAGCCAGCCGCGAGCAATGCCAACCCAATAGTGTAATTGCTATGATCTTCTACCGTGATCGCATGGGGAATAGCCTTCTCGGTAGCACGACGGTAACAATGGCCCAACCCTTCACTCACATTACCCAGCCATGCCGCCGTGATCTTGGTGACACATCCTGCCCCGATTAATAGGTCGAACAACACATCGGAAATAGGGCCAATCAGGGTGAGGTCACGACGTTGTTGCCTGATTATCTCGAAGCCTGCCGCATAGGGAATCAATGGTTCGAGGGCTAATCCTAGCGCGACCGAAGACCCATTTGGCACGTAGCGTGCGATGGCCTCTGTCATAGAGGTAAGTTTGCTCATATTAGCGTATACTCCATTCTTCGTACATCAAGCGGTGCATGACAGGAGCAGAGCCGCTGTCATGCACCGCTTGATTTCAATGGTATATTAGTCCCTATTGTATCATCCCTCCTATATGTAACAAGAGAGCTACTCCACCAAAGCAGAATAGCTCTCTTGTCTGCAAGTTTCCCCTGACCCGCCCTCGTCAATGAATGTCGTCCTACATCTGGTAGTACACAATACACGATACATAGTACGCGTGTAACAATACTGGGCATAACAATTGTAGTTTTACCTTGCCCCTAGGTAGCCTAACAGATTAGCAGTCTGTGGTTTACAACTTGAGGCAGTTGCCGCCGATGTCCGCTACTCCACTTATTGACTACCAACTTGCATATCTTAGACGCACTACACAACTTTATCAAGAATATACAAGCATTTCTGTAAGGACCGATTGATCGCCTCCTTGTGCCGTATCGACCGCCAACAAGGACGCGATCAATCGGTCCCTACGAAATCCATTACTCCAAGAGGTCGGTTGACCAATTTTTGCTTTGAATAGCAGTATCAAGCTCGCGGCGTTGACGTGCAAGGTCGTCCAGTTGACGACGAAGCACAGGCACATCAACCGTCGAGACCTTACGAATTTCGGACCGTCCATAGCGGTCGATACGATTGGAGGCCATTTCTGCCATGCTGTCTATCGTACTATGGTGAAGCGACAGAATATCACGCTGAGCGATAGCGTCTGCAAGCGAGACACCTTCTGCAAACACCGTTTGCATGTTGGTACGATTGATCCGTTGAATCAAATCGACCAACTGACTCAATAATTGGTCTAAATCGGTTAACAGTTCCTGTGGATTTTCGGGCGGTTGCTCACCTTCTTGAATGAGCGCACTTTGCATGAGCCGGGTACGTAACTGCGCAATCCGCTTCTGTGTGTCAGCACGTAAAACAAGAGCCTCGGCAAGTTTCATGAGCCACCTCCTTGCTGACGTTGTATGACATTCCCTACAAGACAAATCGCTCTTTGTTTGTTATTTGTAAACTACAATAAGTATACGTACAAGTATGCATGCTGTCAAGCTTTTTTGGGGTATGTGTTCAGGGATTTGTAAGGTGAAGCTTTGCCTCTGCAAGTATGGCATCAGGTGGGAGGACGACAATAGGAATTGTCTAACTACGTATCAAAGGGGATTCTGCATGAAGGTTTTACATGGCACAGAAGATGTGGTGGTGACACCACCAGTCCCACGCAAGCGGGAAGCTGGGCCAATCCGCCAAACAATCTCTAGCTATATTAATCTCATTAAGCCGCATGTAACGGTTCTCCTATTGGGAACTACGGCGGCGGCAATGACGATTGCAAAAGGTGCATTTCCTTCGCTTGGGCTACTCCTCGCAACACTACTTGGTGGAGCGATGGCGGCGGGCAGTGCGAACTGCATTAATTGCTATATTGACCGCGATATCGACCAACTTATGGGCCGCACACAGCGACGCTCACTGCCTTCGGGCAAAGTTCAGCCTACACAGGCATTAATCTTTGGCATTGTGTTGGGACTCGGTTCGTTCGTGGTGCTCTACTTTTTAGTGAACCTACTGAGCGCGGTGCTGGCCTTTGCCGCGATTCTGTTCTATGTATTTGTCTATACGCTTGGTCTGAAACGCACAACGGCACAAAATATTGTGATTGGTGGTGCGGCTGGTGCTGTACCTGTACTGGTTGGATGGGCTGCCGTGACAAACTCGTTAAGTATGCCTGCGCTCTGGTTGTTTGCCATCATTTTCTATTGGACACCTCCACACTTCTGGGCGTTATCATTGCTCATTCAAAAAGACTATGAGAAGGCACATGTGCCGATGTTACCCGTGATGATGGGTGAACGCGAGACGCGTAAACAAATCATGTTGTACTCACTGATGCTCTTGGCGGTGACACTGATTCTGTTTGTGACACACACAATGGGTTATATCTATCTTGTCTCTGCTGTTATCCTCGGTGGTATTCTGTTGTATATGGCGATAAAGCTCATGGTTGATCAAACTAAGAACTGGGCACGTACTATCTTCTGGTACTCTAACTGCTACCTTGCGGCAATCTTCGCGGTCATGGTTATTGATAGAGTTCTTCGTTTCTAAGGAAGTCAGGCACAGAAATATTATGAATTGGCGTCTTGCCTCACGGCTCTCGGTCATCACCTTAGCAATACTGGTCGTAGTCATTGTCACGGTCATACAAAATAATAAGGGCATGTTTGCTAATACCGCGTCAGCAGGTTCATCGGGATTGCAGGGGAGTGATCTTGGAGGTACGCCAGCACCGAATTTTACGCTGACCGATCAGAACGGGAAACAGGTTTCGCTTGCACAGTTCAAAGGCCGTCCAGTTGTGTTAACATTTTTGTATACGCATTGTCCCGACCAATGTCCGCTTACTGCGGAACGCTTGCACTCGTCGATGGTTACGCTTGGTAGCGATGCTTCTAAGGTGGGGGTTGTCGCGGTGAGCACCGACCCTAAAGGTGATACACAACAAGCAGCACAAAAATTTACGCTACAACACAACATGCAGGATTACTGGCACTACCTTATAGGAACACAGAACACGCTGACTCCTATATGGGACGCATACAACGTATATGCTCAAGGGCAGCAGCAGTCCGTTGACCATACTCTTGCGGTCTATATCATTGACAAACAGGGACACGAACGCGCCTTCTTTGGTGGCAATAGTTTTAGCCCCGACCAAGTGACAACTGACCTCAAAATTCTGTTGAAAGAGTAACAGAACAAATACAAGTCAAGGGCACCCGCAAGGGGATGCCCCTCCCATATACGAAGTGATATGCACCATACGTATATGGG
>CAXTWV010000192.1:7118-9395 GCA_964248005.1 uncultured Ktedonobacteraceae bacterium
TTAACACCAACTAAAAAGGGATTTGGGTTTTCCAACAACATGCGCTTTTTCGTGTCTGTTCTGTTATACAGTGCGTCGTGTAACTCTTCTGTAGGTAAGTGCTCGCCATATGAGTACGAGCAGGATGGCACCAATCAATGCTCTTATGAGAGGCACGCCCAAGACTGTAATATCGGGAATACCGTTGATGATGAGCACTCGCGTCATCAGCCAAATGCCGATGAGCGCGACAATAATCGAGCCGACGATGCCAAAGGGCACGCTAGATCGAACGATGCGTTCTGCAACATACCCTACGATAGCTGCAATAATGAGGTAGAGGATAAGATCGAGACCGATAGAGAAAACATTATTGCCGAGTTTAATAGTAATTCCGTCAGCAAGTACCAGTAGTGATGCAAGCATAGTCATTCTCCTTTATAGAGCTACTCCACAGAGTTTTACACCTGCATGCGAGTAGCATTGATGCTTCTCCGTCCAAAGATGTGCATCTTACTTGTTATACGCATGATGCCTACTGTACAGTTTCATTTTGTGTTATACAATGAAGCAAAACGCTTTGGAGGTAGGCAAAATGAGTGACATACCTTTAGATGAGCAATTATTGGACACATGGAACATTCATGCACGTATCAATCTCTACATGCTTGATGCTATTGCACCCGAAGCACTAAGCGGAATTTCTGCGTCGAAGGGTCGTAGCGTCGGCGAACAATTTGCACACATCCATAATGTGCGCCTGATGTGGCTTAAAGCAGCCGCACCCGAATTGTTGGAGGGTTTAGAGAAGATCGAAAAAGAGCAATCAGGCAATAAAGAAGTGCTATTGCAATCATTGGCAAAGTCGGATGCCGCGATGGTGATGCTGTTACGAGACGGCCTGGCAAAGGGCAGAATTAAGGGGTTCAAGCCGCATACTGTTGCGTTTATAGGCTATTTGATTTCGCACGAGTCCTATCACCGAGCTGAGGCTGGCATTATCTTAACACAATCTGGACATCCATTGGACAAGAAAACGTCGTTTGGGCTGTGGGAATGGGGCGTGAGGTAGACTACTACACTACTATTCTTCTATCGAAAGTGTAACACAACAATTAATCACTTGTCGAGAACAGGTAGTAGTGGTAATATAGGCGTATCTATACTGTTGTTTTAGAGGGGCGAGAATGGACGGCGTATGACGACACCGGCACACGGACAACGGAAGCAATTTAAAGGGTGGCGACTGGCTTTCTTGCTTATTGGTATTGCGCTTTGCACTATTGCTCTCGTATTTGGGATTATCACCACCGATGAACACTTGTTTGCGATTGTCTCGTTCGTCGTTGGACCAATCGGTATTATTCTGACACTCATCGCATGGCTCGTTCCACTTCCACCCATGAACGAGCCAGAAACTCCTGATTCACCTGCAACGAACGCGACGCCAATACCATCAAGCTTCACATTTTCACCTACGATAACGGTCTCTCCTACGATCTCGCCAAGCATTACAATGAATCCTGGTCAAAGTACACTTCCACCGCAACAATCATCATCTCCTCAATCTATAGCAACGCCCAACAATTCGTCGGCGAATACTATTTTCACTCAAGAAGACACACAGGTACCACAATCCTCAGCCTCGCCAGACCTCGTTTTTGCATTCAACGCGCCTCTCATCGACCTCAACGAGTTTTATGGACGCACCCTTGCCCGCACAACACTTATTAACCGCACACATATGGGTGGTTCCACAGCAATTGTGGGCGAGCGTCGTATTGGCAAGACATGGTTGTTGCACTATTTGATGCTCACGGCAGCTACTCATGCGATGCTAGGAACAAACTATCGTTTTGGCTATCTCGATGCGACAAGCCCACACTGTCATACCGTCACGGACTTTGCTACGAAGGCGTTAGAGGCACTCGATATTGTGCCTACAACCCCGCTACAAGAGAAAGCCGATTTGAAGACGCTAGAAGACGCGATAGTCAAACGCTATCAAAAGCAGCAGATACGCTCGGTTCTGTGCATCGACGAATTTGAAGGCTTCGGACAGCACAAAGAATTTGACCTGGATTTTCTCGCTGGACTGCGTTCAATGGCACAGGAAGGGCTTGTACTTATCACGATCACGCGTACATCACTGATGGATGTTGTCGCGAATATCCTGGGAGAAGAGTCTCGCACCAGCCCCTTCTTCAACATCTTCCATAGCGTGACACTCAAACCCTTCGACACAAGGGACGCCGAAGCATTCACACAAGCCAAAAGCGTACAAGCAGGTTTCAGCGA
>CAXTWV010000193.1:0-9336 GCA_964248005.1 uncultured Ktedonobacteraceae bacterium
CTTCTTGACAGAATCCTTATCCTAATGCGTATGGGACGTTTGCCCCACCACCCCCATCGTTGGGCGCAATGAATTGCTGCCCCTACCGAGAGGATTCCCGTTTTCGGTTGTCAAAGTTCATTAGGGACCGATTCATCGCGTCCTTGTCGGCGGTCGATTGCCAGAAGGATGCGATGAATCAGTCCCTACAAAACCCAATGTCCCGTCAGGAACTGGGTCAGCAAGAAGAAGAGTAGTACACCAGAGATCACCAGATAATTCATATGGAACATACGGTATTTGCCAAAGGCCGCTAGTATGATAAAGGCTGGGAAAAGTTCTAGCAGATAGCGTCCAACCGATTGTAAGGGAAAAAGTCCCGTACCGCCAACGGGAAAGAGTTGCAAGAATATATACACGACCGCCGCATATATACCGTATGACCACATCGAACGCGGAAGCCGCCACGGTCCCACGAAAATCAGCACAATCATGACAAGCATTATCAGGTCAGGCACAAGATCAAGCAGATTGCGAATGGATTGGAAGCCTATTAAGCCACCACTTTGACTAATCGCGGTAAATGAGCCAATTATGCCATACCATGGCGGCTCAAGATGGTGATTCCACAGTGTCTCGACGTGCGAGAATGCGAGAAAATCATGAAACTTATGATAGCAATACAGCGAGTACACGCCAATACCAGCCGCGATAAGGCCGCCGCTTACGACATCAAAACGGATGCGCCTTATACTAAACTCATGTTGGCGTATATATTCGTAGCAGAAAGGAACCAATAAGAAGAGGCCAGCAGAGCGTGTCAGGCTGGCGAAAAAACCGAACAAGCCAGCTAACCACCACTGACCATGCCGCATATTGTAAAAGCTTAACACCGCCAGACAGAGAAAGAGTGATTCATTATAGCCAGAAGCGAGGAAAAAAGCAGTGGGAAAGAGTGACAGGTAGAGAACCGTGCGGTTCGCACGCTCTTCATCAACGTCTTCGCGTACAAGCTGGTATAGCACGACCAGTAGGAAAAAGCCCGCGACATCGGAGATAATAAGTCCTGCCACAAGCGGATTATGGGTGATAGGGAGCAATGCGCGTTCGAGGAGTCCATAGAGTGGGAAGAAAGCCGTCTGCTCTACCTTTTGGTAGCCAAACTTGGCGATGACCATATAAAAGCCCGTATCCCAGTGATGCCATGCCTCTGGTAATGCACTTAGAGGAACCCATGTACCATCGAAATCCCTGTGTGTGAATAAAAAAGAAAGGCACGTTGTCAAAAAAAATCCAATATGGACAGCGATATAGACTGGGAGTATACTCAACGTTGCAGATAACCATGTGTGGCGAATGCGTTGTAGTGTTGAAGCAGATGCTTGCTCTCGTGCAGCATCAACCGAAACTTCAGGAGTGGAAGCTTGTCTCTCTCTATTTTGAGTGTTTGCTGAAGTATGTTTCGCGTCCAGTGTGTCCATAAAAATCCTTACTCATTACTCCTATTGGCACATGCATCGACCTACGGTTCCTAGTATACGACGTTCTTATAATAGAGGGGTAACAGATTGTGTATCAGTCCTACAACGGTAGAATAAGGAGACCTGGAAGGTGCAAGAACAACATGTGCAGGTGGTGAAAGAGCAAAATATGAGTATTGCATATAGTCTTTCAATCGTCATGCCCGCCCACAACGAAGAGATAGCTATCGCGGGTACGATGCGTTCGGTGATTGACGCGGTGACACTATGGACGCAGGACTTCGAGGTGATCGTGGTGAATGATGGTAGCAAGGATGCAACGCGTACCATTTTGGAGCAGATAGCCGCGGAGGAGCCGCGTGTCCGTGTGATCAACCATGAGATCAATAAAGGCTATGGAGCAGCCCTTGTCAGTGGCTTTGAGGCAACAAGGAAAGACCTTGTATTTTTTATGGACTCCGACGGACAGTTCGATATTTGCGATTTGGAACGCTTCTTTCCCCTGATAGGACAATACGATGCTGTCCTTGGCTATCGTATTCATCGCCAGGACACTTGGCTACGCAAACTGAATGCATGGGGGTGGAAGATGCTTGTGCAGTCGGTGTTTAAACTTCGTGTACGCGATATTGATTGTGCCTTCAAACTCTACAAAGCCAACTTCTTTCAGCACAACCGTTTAGAAACGCGTGGTGCTATGATTAACACAGAAATGCTCTACAAGTTCACACGCGAAGGTTACACTTACACCGAAGTCGGCGTACAGCATCTTCCACGTCATGGAGGGCGTGCGACTGGCGCGAAACTCTCCGTCATCACACGCGCCTTCCGCGAACTCTTCGTCTACGCGCGAAAATGGCACCGCGAAGAGCAACAGCAACATGTGGAAAAACGTGGTACGATGTAGGGGTCTAATTCTATTACACCCTTTGCCCAATAAATTATTTCTACAGGATTGACGAAACGTTTCATGTATTCTCTAATATGGTTGATTGCCAACAAGGGTGTAATAGAATTAGAACCCTACAGACGTTTCTTATCCAAGCCAGACCCGTACAGGAATCGTTTTTATGAATATACAGGAGCCTGTCAATGCCTACAGATTTCGCGGAAATGTATAGCCGATTACTCAAGGATGTTTTTATTGAGCAGGCTCGTAAACAAATCGAAGAGGGAGCCGATGCGCTCACGCTTGCTGATGCCTATGCGGAACAGGGAAAGCCAGAATTCGCGCTGGCTTATCTCTTCCTGACAGACCTGCCCGACGATGCCAAACGCGACATCTTCGCACGCTCCTATGAGCGACGCGCCGTGCTCTCTGAGGAAAAGGCGGAGTCCTTTGATCGGCAATTCAACCGTCCATTTCCGCTCATCAAACTCGAAGCCCAGAAAGACCGTACCGCCGCCCAACAAATACGACAGGGTAAACGTGTACGCCGCGAAGTCAAACCATTGCGCGTAAACTAAAAACTTCCTAATACCATGTAACAAAATAATTGGGATGTAGGGACCGATGTATCGCGTCCTTGTCAGCCTCTCAACTCCGAACAAGGACGTGATACATCGGTCCCTACATTCCAAATATCCTATTAAGCCGCATAAGAATTTAGAACCCAGAGTGCAGTTTTTTCATCCTCCACAGTAGCTATTTGCTTTATTAACTGTGCTAGCATTTCTACACTCTGAATACTCGTGACCTTTTGTTGTGCGACTTCTACCAATTGAGGGAAACGCACTTCAACAAGAGTAGTTACCATTTCTTGCGCACCTTCGGCTTTACCTGTAGCTTTACTTTTTGCAACTTTTTCTTGAATACTTGGATCGCTCTCTAAGAGGCTGTCATAACTAGAAAGTTCATCATTCATTTCTTGTTTCTCCTGCTTGGTTAAGGTAGTAGACCTATTTAGAATAACCTTAAATCGTGTCAAGTGGCGTATGAAGCTATCTCTTGAATAACGTTGTTCCATTTCCTTTATTACACGTACAAGCAATGGAACACTAATATTTCTCATTGCTGGTAGCAGACTGTACATTGCAATTACGCCGTCTTTTACAAACTGTATAGCATCTAGCTTTGAGAGCAGCACAACTTTGTAGTGAAACGTAAGAATTTCTTCGCCATCGCTTATCTCCAGATATGGTGACTCAGGAACTACTGTTTCAAATGGATAAAGTACTACTGAAATAACAGGTAAGCGAAACTTTACATGTAATCCTACATGATATGCAAGCATACGTAGTGGCATATCTTTATCGAGTCCTGTTTGAAGTTCCATATTTATAATGTGCGGATTTCCTTTGTACATGACATTGTACACCAAATCGGCTCGTAATGTGGACCTGTCAATCTCAATATTTTGTTCACCAATCAGTTCCACGCCTTCTACGAGCCTAGGTAGTATCTCTGCTGCTTCGTCACCAAATAGAGATTTTAACGCGCGGTCGTAAGGCTGCGATTCTTGTTGTGCCATAAAAAATAATTCACCCTTCCAAATTCTATGGTGCATTATAGCACAACAGTAAAAGCACATAGAAGCCCTGCAACAATTTTGTTGCAGGGCTTCTAGCTAAAGTGTTTCCTTATACAATATCTGAGCATTATCGGCATCACTCAAGAACCAGAGCGTCGTTCCGTGCCGAGTTATATTATCAGTCACTGCAAGTAGAGTTCCACTGGACGGTGTTTTTGTAACTGTACTCCACGTACCACTTGTGACATCATAGCGTTGAATAGTCATTACATCTCCAACGATCACTCCTGAATTACCGTGTACAATAACTCTAATTGGCGTTGTTGATTTTGTACTAACAGGTACAACAGTTCCGATCACTCCTCTAGGTTGTTCACCTACAATGGCACTTGTCGCAGTGTACACTTGCCCATTCGCGCTGACAAACCAGTTTTGTATAAGCGAACCCTCCGACGATTGCTTAACATCGCTCCATGTTGCACCACCATCTTTACTCACAGCGAGTGACAAGTTTGCTGGTACAGGCGAGATATCTGGTCCTATAGGAGAGAGTATGCTTGCCGAGCTACCAACAAAGACAAGTGAGGGATTATTGCTGGCAAGTTGTATCATGCTTCCATACTGTATGTTGTCCAGCAACTTTGTCCAACTACCACCACCATTTGTTGTCTTATAGAGAGTAAGATTTCTGCCATCCGTAGGTATGTTTCTCGGCTGTACGGGTGGGCCATATGGAAACCATCCTGAACTGACAAGTTCATACATCGTCTGTGAGTTGGAGGGCGAGACTACGTAGTTGTATGTTCCTTGTCCAGTCACATTGAGATTGCTATCGACAATTGACCATGTATGCCCACCATCACTACTCTCAACGAGACGTGAAAGGTCAAGTCGTGTCACAACGGTAACAGGTGCGGGCCTCACGATTGGCTGAACTCTTGTTGTTGGCAACAATTGTATTCCAAACAGATGATTTCCTACCATCGTCAGTTGTTGGACATGCCATGCTATAGACAATTGTGGATTACCTGTGTTTAAGGCCGGCGCAATATCCGTCCACGAACGACCACCATCTGTACTATGTCTGAGGACGCTTGGTACTTGACCGTTGCTTGCGAAGTGTCCAGCCAGACCAATCACGTAGATGTCATCACTTTGCGTAGGATTGATGGCGAGTTGGCAGTCCGCACCCAGCTGTGCCACTGCTTGCCATGTCGTCCCACTATCCGCACTACGCAGGAGCGTATAGGAAAGCATAGGTTGGCTTGGGCGATAAGGCACGGCTGTTGAGGGATGGAAGGGAGTCCCACATGCATATAGTACAGCAGGATTACTTGGTGCAGCTGTAAGCGATGTAATAGAATATCCATCGAGTACACGTTGCCATGTAGCAACCTGTGATGTCGTGGTGCTTGTGCGTGATGTGCGCGAGTACGCAAAGACCGTGGCTCCAAGCCCCACTAGAAGTGCAAGTACAATGAATATACCGAGACCAGTAAGCCACGGTACAGTCCTGCTTTTCTGAAATGATGGGGTTGTTTGTGTCGTTTCTTTATCTTGTGTTTGCATATAAAATCCCTTCAATATGTCTTATCTAGCCCACTCTACAGAAGAGAGACGCAAACAAGTGCAAAAAAGTTCCCATTTCCACATTGACAGGATGCATCAGTTAGGAATATTATTGGCAGAGTGACGGAGAAAACGTATGCTGGGTGTAAGTTACATAAGGATACAATATCATGGCACAGATGCACGACGACAGGCACACGCTTCCCAACGGTGAGCGCGAAGAAGACTTGGAACAACTTCTTTCACATGAAGTAACGCTTGATGATGATACAAGGGCGATCATCACGCATACAACATCTACGACTCATGATGATGAGGACGAAACCTCACCTTTGCAAGGTGATATACAAGGGTCGTTAGCAGTCTTCGCGGAGGCGGCCCAGGATATGGCGACCGCAAGTGTTGAACTGGGTCTCGGACGACACTTTGCCTGTGCGGACTTCTGTAATCAAGCAGTTGAGAAGGCGGCACAGGCGGTCAGCGTGTTGCGCTTTGGTCGTCGTTCGCCTTATAATCATGACCTGCGAGCATTAGCCGTTGCGGTAGGCGCCCCACTTAACATTCAAGACGAGATGGCGATTCTGACTCCATTTCACCCGGAAGCTTTCTATGTTGATACCCCGCCGGAAGAGGCCGATGAGGTCATCAGTGCGGAACAGGCCAGTGACTATATAGGACATGCGCGTGCTATACTGCGTTGGGCCAGAAATATTGTATTGAGCGCGTAAAGCCAGGGCGTCCCCTTGCGGGCGCCCTAGTGTGAAGTTACTTTTATTTTAGCGACCTATAACATCATGTTGGAGGGATACCTGATATGACACAACAGATTACTCGTTCAGGCTTGGACGAGGCAGTCAAACAATCCCCACGAAAATGGGTCTATCTTTTTAGTGAAGGCAACGCCAAGATGCGCGACCTGCTCGGTGGCAAGGGTGCGGGCGTCTCCGAGATGACAAACGCAGGCTTGCCTGTGCCTCCTGGCTTCACGATTACAACCGAAGCCTGTAATGCCTACTACGACGCGGGCAAGCACTTTCCACAGGGCATGTGGGAACAGGCATTAGCGGCACTCAAAATTGTGGAGCAACAAACGGGCAAGGGCTTTGGCAAAAAAGACAATCCTCTACTCGTTTCTGTGCGCTCTGGCGCGAAGTTCTCTATGCCAGGCATGATGGATACCGTGCTGAATCTCGGTATCAATGATGAGACGGTGCAGGGGCTGGTCGCACTCACGGGCGACGAGCGTTTCGCCTATGATGCCTATCGCCGCTTCATTCAGATGTTCAGCAAGATTGTACTTGATACCAACCCACAAGATTTCGAGCGCGTCCTTGAGAAATACAAAGAGCAGGCACACGTCAAGACCGACGCCGAGATTCCTGCCGATGCTCTGAAACAACTTGTGGTCGAGTTCAAGCAGATCGCCGAAAAGCAGTCCGGTGAGCCATTTCCCACGGACGTGTACAAGCAGTTGGAAAAGGCTATCGAGGCCGTGTTCTCTTCCTGGAACAATAAACGTGCCATCGACTACCGCAATTTCAACAAGATAGAGCACACGCTTGGTACCGCCGTCAACGTGCAAAGTATGGTCTTCGGCAACATGGGCAGCGATAGTGGCACCGGTGTAGCATTTACACGCGATCCCGCCACAGGCGAGAAGCAGTTGTATGGTGAATATCTGCTGAACGCACAGGGTGAGGACGTGGTAGCAGGTATCCGCACACCATCGAAGATTAGTAGACTGCAACAGGACTTGCCACATGTCTTCCAGGAGTTCCAGGATATTGCGAACCGCCTTGAGCAACACTACAAGGATATGCAGGACCTGGAATTTACCGTTGAGAAGGGTCATCTCTACATGCTCCAGACACGCTCCGCGAAGCGTAACGCTGGTGCTGCTGTCAAGGTTGCCGTAAACATGGTCTCCGAGGGTCTGATCTCCAAGCAGGATGCAATTAAGCGTGTTGAGCCAAATCACGTTTACCAACTCCTGTTGCCCCGCTTTGATGAGGCAGAGAAGAAACAGGCCGAGAAAGAGGGTCGCTTGTTGGCAAAAGGCTTGAACGCCTCCCCTGGTGCCGCCTTTGGCAAAGCCATTTTCGATGCTGACCGTGCGGAGGAACTTGGCAAGGCTGGCACGCCTGTAGTGCTGGTACGACCAGAGACAAGCCCCGACGATGTACACGGTATGCTTGTGGCAAAGGGTATTCTCACGGCACGTGGTGGTGCCACCAGTCACGCGGCAGTAGTTGCGCGTGGTCTTGGCCTGCCCTGTGTCGCTGGCTGCGAAGGTATTCGCGTCAATGAGTCCGAGCATCTCTTCCGCGTTGTTGGCTCAGATATGGTTATCAAGGAAGGTGACGACATCTCTATCGACGGTGCGACTGGCGAAGTCTTCGCGGGCATCATCAAGACCGTCGAGGCCGATTACGATAAAGAGGAAGATTTAAAGACGCTACTCACATGGGCTGACGAGGAGCGCAGACTCGGTGTCTGGGCAAACGCCGACTATCCACGCGATGCCGAACGCGCTATCAAATACGGTGCCGAGGGTATTGGCCTCTGTCGTACCGAGCATATGTTCATGGAGCAGGAACGCTTGCCCATTGTCCAAAAGATGATTTTGTCCGAGACAACGCAAGAGCGTCAGGCCGCGCTTGACCAGTTGCTGCCCTTCCAGCGTAGCGATTTCAAAGGTATCTTCGAGTCGATGGTCAATCCGAAGACAGGCGAGGGCTATCCTGTTGTTATTCGCTTGATCGACCCACCTTTACACGAGTTCTTGCCATCTTATGAGGAACTCCTTGTTGAGGTGACACGCCTTGAGACAAAGGGCGATAATCCAACAGAACTGGCAGAGAAACGCAAGATGCTAGAGGCCGTCGGCAACATGCGTGAGATGAACCCTATGCTTGGTCTACGTGGCTGTCGTCTAGGCTTGCTCTTCCCTGAGATCAACGTCATGCAGACACGTGCCATCCTTGAGGCGGCACGCGAACTGGCCCAGGAAGGCAAGAAGATTCAACCCAAGATCATGATTCCACTGGTTGGACATGTCAACGAGTTGAAAGAGGTTCGTCGCCAGCTAGAGGCGGTTGCACACGAGATTGCCGATGAGGTTGGTGGTGCTATCGAGTACAAGTTTGGCACGATGATCGAACTGCCACGCGCAGCCTTGACCGCCGATCAGATCGCTCCTGTAGCGGACTTCTTCAGTTTCGGGACCAACGACCTGACACAAACCACCTTTGGTATTAGCCGTGACGATGCCGAAGGCAAGTTCTTGTTGCGTTACGTCGATGGTCTCGACGAACCCGGCTTGAAGCAGAAGGTCAAAATTCTGAAAACCAATCCGTTCCAGACGCTTGACCGTGAAGGCGTGGGACAATTGGTACGCATGGCGGTCGAAAAAGGTCGTCAGGCGAATTCACATCTCGAACTAGGTATCTGTGGTGAGCATGGTGGCGACCCCGATAGTGTCGAGTTCTTCCACATGATCGGCCTCGACTACGTGAGTTGTTCGCCGTTCCGTGTTCCCGTTGCCCGCCTAGCAGCTGCGCAAGCCGCTTTGACGACGCAAGAACGCGATAAATAAACCCAGCCCGTAGGGGTCTAATTTATTACACCCTGTTGGCAACACACAATGTTGGAGAATGTCAGAAACGTTTCTGACATTCTCCAACATTGTGTGTTGCCAACAGGGTGTAATGAATTAGACCCCTACATTTGTGCTATTATTCACCAACATTACAGCTTTGTTTGTTCCCCAAACCAAACACACGATTTATTACAGGCTGAATGTTTTCGCAACGCGGAATAACCACATCTTGTTTTGT
>CAXTWV010000194.1:0-2849 GCA_964248005.1 uncultured Ktedonobacteraceae bacterium
CGCACACAGCCCATTATGTTTAGCATTTGTATGTGGAACTGTTATGCACGAATCTCTTCGAGCATAGATAGATTCACGAACAGATCACAGCTTTGACGGAGGGTCGCGGACATGGCCTCATCAAAGGCAGCCACTTCGACACGTACACCGTGATCGGAGCAATAGTCGAGCATGGGCATGAAGTCACTGTCGCCACTCACAAGGACGATGCAATCAACGGCTCCACCATCAACGATACGCACAACATCCATACACAGATCGAGATCGAGGTCGGCCTTCTTCGCACCACTGGCAAAGGTTTTATAATTCTTCGTCGTAATACGATAGCCAAGTCCCTTGACCGCCGTCAAGAACATCTGCTCATCGCCGGGTTGTGGGCTGGTTGGGCAATAGGCATGTGCGCGTATCAGGCGACGATTGCCACGTAAGAAATCGAGCAATTTGCCAAAGTCAATCGCGATACGCTGCGTGCGTGCGGAATACAGCAGATTGGCAACGTCAACAAACACACCGACACGCTCCGTTGAAGGAAACGGTGGCAATGAGACCGAGACATTTGTAGGGGCCTGATTCGCACGACGTAATTCAGCGACCATACGGTCTGCCTGCGTCTGAATGGCCTGTGACACCACATTGGCAAAATGGTTCATGGAAGCCGCTGACACCATTCCTTGTCCGCCATTTGCTGGTCCCGTTGTTGGATATGACGATGTACGCAACGGTTGCGACTCCACACGGACGGTTCGCCCATCGCGTGTCGTATTAACGCTACCACGTGCTGGTGATGGCTCTGGTCCCATAAATGGTCCTTTTTCCTCGTTACCCTGATTCATCTGTCCAACGGTAAAGCCAGATGTGATTGTGTATGGAGCAGCCACGGGTGCGCTGTATGCGTTCTCGGCAGGTGCAGTAGGTGCCACTGGCTTTCCAGCCGCCCCATTCTGCGCTACTGATGTCACCGGAGCTATTGGCGCAAGCGGCGCACTTGGTTGCACTATACCATTCGTACTTGCCGCAACCTCTTTTGCTACTGGTGTGCCCGGAGTGGGAGTACGATGGCGACGGCGACGGCGAGATGAATTTGCCTTTTGCAAGTCCGCGTATTCCAATGGGGGCATGTCCTCTGGCGCAACATCTTCTGCGTTGCTCTCGCTTACCAATGCGGTTGATAGATCAGCTACCGATGCGGGAGCTACAACGGGTGGAACGGCGACTGGCTCTTTTTCGCGTTCCTGGCGTGGGTGACGCTCCTGTCGCTCTGGACTGTGCCGACGACGCCCCTGCTCTGTCGGTGAGGAAATGGTGCTGGTACTTTCCATGCTTGCTGGCTCTCCGCTCTGCTGTTCTGTTGTTCCTACAGCAGCCGTTGTGCTTACAGTAGGAGGTTTCACTGACGGTGTTTGGCTTTCCTCCACACGCGCGAACGTTGGTGTTGGTTGTGTCGCGGGTGGTGGTGTCAAGACAACGCTATTATTCGTCGAGACGGGAGTCGCGGGTGCTGGCTTGCTCACAGATGCTGGTGCTTGCGTCTGAGACGTTTGCGCTACCTGTGATGCTGGACGGTCAAAGCGATAGCGACGAGGTGGTTTCGCGGTCTCCTTTGGCTGCTCAGAAGCAGGAGAGACTTCCTGAGTTGGTTGTGTTGTTGCGGTGCTCTCCGCCGTTGTCGTAAGAAGCTCGGTTGTCGTAGGAGCAGAAGCAGCAGGCTCATCCCGATGACGCGTTACCCCATGTCGTGCTGGTCGTGGACGAAGAGCAGGACGGAGCAATGGTGAGACAGGACGTTCTGGACGCTGAGTTACTTCCTCCGCGACCGCGGCAGCTCTCTGGTTTTCCTCAGTTGTAGCAGCTTCGGCGAGTGATTGTGAGTTCACATTGGCGACATTGACGGTTGTTGCGCCATCGCTACTAGGTACAAACGCAGACCCTTCGCCGAAATCAACAGGAGGCAGAGCCTCTTCAAGCGAGATAGGCTGGTCTACGGCTGTCACATCCGTTTCGGGTGTAGCAAATTCCGCGAACCCTTGGGTCTGTGAGCCTTGTAGTGAAGCTGTCAAGTGCGCTTCTGCTTGAGCTTCCGCTTCTGCTTGAGCCTGATGAAATTCTTCAATAAAGTCGGTGAAGGGACGTACTGCCTCCTCGCTTGCTTCTGCCGCGGGTGCGATTTCGGAGACGGCGGTTTCGCTCTCTTCTACAAACACAGGAGCAGCGGCTGCATCAATCGTCTCAGGAGCAACCTGTTCTGACTCTTCTGCTGGCTCAGTCTTCTCAGAAGGTGTTATCTCTTGTTGCATGGGTGTTTGTACGTCCGACGCTGTACCGAATGTAGACGAAGTTTCTTCCTGCGCAACAGGAGCTTGTACATCCTCAGTTGTGGCAACAGGCGGCCCCTCTTGTTGCGCTGGGGGGGGGGTGTCTTCGGTTGACCCTGTAGACACCTCGTCTTGGGCAGACGTTTCTTCTTGCGTCACAGGTGTTTGTAGGTCCTCAACGTGTACAAAAGTAGAGAGTTCAGGAATAGTGTTGCCAGTCTCTTCAGCAAATGTTGCTACGGGCGCATTTTCTTCGGTAGAAGATGAGTGCTCGGTAGCAGATGCATCGTTATGTGTCGAGGAGGTATCGTTATGAGAAACATGAGTTTCAGATGCGCCTTCATCAGAAGAGGATGAAGTATCATCTGTCACAGATGTGTCAGGGGTGTGTTGTTGGACCACAACGGTTTCATCAACGCTCTGTGCGTCGTGATCCTCGTTGTGTTCATACTCTGTATGTTGTGTTGTCACTACTATCTCCAGTCTCAGTCAGTACGGACCGGACGGAGCGTGCTGTAATTGTACGTCCTGTGAGGG
>CAXTWV010000194.1:2949-9256 GCA_964248005.1 uncultured Ktedonobacteraceae bacterium
GAAGATATGCAGGGCAGACCACCACTGGTGGCCCTACCTCTTGATTGCGTTCAAGGCACGCAACGGGTTTTCGGGGAAGGAGAGTATGCGCTTACTCTGCAAACGCACGTAGATGATTGTCCTATATTGCACGTCTATGTAACGAGCGTGCATTCTCTCTTCTGCCGATCCGCGTTGTCAACGAGTGGGAAACAAGCGAGCAGGTTGCTCGTTTGTCTCTTCCACTCCTCTCTTCTTCCGGGCTGTAGTCTTACACTACGCTCTGCTTGTGAGTCGGTCCGATCTTGTCTTTATCTACGCCGTTATTTTCATAGAATCAGGTACTGCACACGCCCCCGAACGGCGGAACGGGGTATGTACAGGACGGGCGGCTAATCGTCCGTCTCTACTCCAAGAGGTACAGTATGCGTATCGGCGGCACGTCTATCGTTCTCGTGCGTTTCGATAGGCGGAACTGGCATAAGATGCCTTCCGTACAAGTGTTGCGTTCTCTGCGTAGACTGCCATACAACGAAAATGCGTTGCACAGCGGTCACGTTTGAAAAGACCGCGAGTAGTGCCAGTATCCAGATACTGGCTCCGAATAATAGACCAATAGCGAGCAGAACGACACGTTCCGGGCGAGCGAGTAAGCCAACTTTGCACTCGATCCCCAACCCTTCAGCGCGAGCTTTGGTATAGCTGACCATCAAGGAGCCGACAATGGCGATATAGATGAAGAGAATCATCCACGTTTGCTCATGCGACGTAGGCCATAACATATCTCGGAAGTTCGCGGGCCGCTGCAATGTATACCAGAGCAGCCCGAACAGGATAATACTCTCCGAATAGCGGTCTAACGTCGAGTCGAAGAAGGCCCCAAAGGGAGTGGCGGTGTGTTGTACACGAGCCATCGCCCCATCGAACATGTCAAACACGCCAGCAAGCAACACCAGCAAGCCACCTGTAAACAAGAACCCTTGAGCAATAACCACTGCCGTAAGTAGGCTCAGCAGTAACCCTATTCCGGTTAACATATTCGGGGTGATGCCTAAGCGAGCCATCGGTCGTATCAGTTGTGTGACCAGATGCCTACCCCACTGCTGGATGCGTCTGCTAAACATATCTCTATTGTACCATACCTTGTATAGAGGTTACTATAGTTTCCTTTTGGAAATGAATAAAATCCCCAGAGATTGCGCGGCGGTTGCCGCGCAATATCTGGGGATTTTATTCATTTTAGAAGAATTATTCCACAGCGATAGCAGCACGGCGGCGACGGCGAATCGCACGTCCTTCTTTACCGACACGATACTTTGCCCAGCGCAAGTAGTCCTGTACGTCCCAGAGCCTACCACCAGGAGCACTAAGACCTGACTCAATGCTGGCTCGTACATCCAGTGCGTTTTTCCCCTCGAACCATGTACGTCCACGTCCAATGGCATTCAGCGTGTGAGCGTCGCTATTGCCAACTTCTGGAAGACCATAGACAAGACGATTGGCACGCATAGCTTGTTGGTTCGCATAAATGCCACAGAAACTCGCGTTCCAGGTCTCGACTGCATCAAACCAGACATCATTTGTGTTGTGAATACGGTCCATTGTTTCACGTGAACAACTATGCTTGAAGAGCGGATGCAATGGATGCGCGATAATTGCTAAGCCACCTTGCTCGTGAATAAGGTCAATACTGCGTTCCATACTGAGACCCTGCGGCACCAGTTTCTCGATAAAAAGTCCGAGCAGATGACCCTCCTTCGTGCTCACCTCTTCACCAACCACGAAATCAAAGCGATAATTGCCTTTTTGCCAGAGGTCTCGTGTTCTCAACGAACCCTCAATAACGTCATGATCGGTGACAGCAATAACATCGAGGTTCGTGTTGTTCTGAACATGGTCAAGAATGTGTTCTATCGTGCCGATACCGTCACTATATGTACTATGCATATGCAAATCTGCTTTGCCCAGCTTCCCTGCAACATACGCCTGCTGAGGCGTCATCTGTCGTGACTTCTTCAACATAGCGGTTCCTGCAATTCTTGGCTCAGAGATGGTGGGCATGTATTCGCTTGTCCTCATGCGGCTCCTTTTTTACGTGTGCGTCGATTAATAATGAATAATTCCAGTTGTGTTCTGCAAAGAAACGATAATGGGGTTTCACAATATAATTAGGAATGTAGGGGCCTTATTCATTACGCCCTCGCCGCACTTGTCCGTTGCGAAAAGGGCGTAATGAATTAAGGCCCCTACATATCGGCGTATCCCTGTTAATTTGTTCACCCGCATTATTGTGTCCCTACATATAATGATAACCCTCGTACATAGCCTACCATAGGTGCGTTAAGAATTAGACTTAAACGAGTGTTATGTAATGTTAAGAGTGTGTTGTGGCTTCACCTTCTACATCGGACTCCATAAGAGCTTCTCCTTTAGGAGGAGCCATAGAGAGCTTTGGGTCAACCAATTGTCCAAGACGTTGTAGACAGAGTTGGTACTTTTGGGTGTCAAGCGAGCAATAGACTTGCCGACCCGAACGACGCATAGTGATAAGTCCTGCACGACGTAGTTTACGCAAGTGCCAGGAGACAAGCGGCTGGCTCAGGTGAAGCAAGTCGGTGAGGGCTGTGACCGTTGTCTCATGTTGTCGTGCCAAGTGATAGATGAGCGTGAGACGCGCTACATCGGCTAATGCCTTCGTCATGAGTTTGAGTTCGCGCCATTCATCCATAGGGATGACCCTCTCATCGCTACATTCTTCTTGTATAAACATTTCTTTCATAAATTTCTATTTATATTTTATGCTGTGCAAGAGTGTTTGTCAAGAGTACAATAGGTGAGAATGCAGGGAGACCGCAAGGGTCTCCCTGTTTCCTTGGGGAGGATGGAGACCCAAATCTTCCCCATGTGGTATACTCAAACATCGCATTGTCAAATTTGTAAAGCAACAAGGAGAAGCGATTCATGGGACGACTCGATGGACGAGTGGCGTTTGTGACCGGCGCAGGCCGTGGCATTGGAGCCGCAACCGCCCTGCGTATGGCAGAAGAGGGGGCGCGTGTCGCGCTTGCTGATATCGACGAAGAGGGCTGCAAACAGGTTGCCGCCGAACTTGACCAAATTGGCTCTGAGGGTCTTGCGGTACGCTGCAATGTCGCCGATAGCGCGATGGTCACATCTGCGATAGAGGAGACAATCACGCACTTTGGACGGCTCGATATCCTTGTAAACAACGCTGGCGTCTTGCGCGATAACCTCTTATTTAAGATGTCGGAAGAGGATTGGGACACGGTAATGAACGTGCATCTCAAGGGTGCATTCTTGTGTAGCCGCGCGGCACAAGCGCAGATGGTGAAACAGAAATATGGGCGTATCGTCTCACTTTCCTCGACATCCGCACTGGGCAATCGTGGACAGGCAAACTATTCAACGGCGAAAGCTGGTTTGCAAGGCTTGACGCGTACCCTCTCAATTGAATTAGGCAAGTTCGGCATCACAGCTAACGCGGTTGCACCGGGCTTTATCGATACCGAGATGACGCGTGCTACCGCACGCCGTCAGGGTCTCGACCCACAAGCACAAATCGAGGCGGGCGCGAAAATGATTCCCGTTGGGCGCGTTGGACAACCGCGCGACATTGCCAACGTAATCACCTTCCTTGCCTCAGAAGAGGCTGGCTTTGTCAGTGGTCAAATTATATACGTCGCGGGTGGTCCGCGCGTGTAATGGGATAAATGCGATATTCGTTCGTGCATTGTATGGAAAAACACGTGTGTTTTTCCATACAATGCACGAACGAATATCGCATTTAAGAGATTTATGAAAGGACGCTCATGCATCCCCAGGAACGCCGACAGGCGATTATTGTTCTCGATTTTGGTTCGCAGTATAGTCGGCTGATTACCCGTCGTGTGCGCGAGTGTTCTGTCTATAGCGAGCTGCTACCCGCGACAACGACGCTAGCATCCCTGCAACAACAAACTCACCTTGACATTAAGGGCTTTATCCTGTCTGGTGGACCCGCAAGCGTGTATGACGCGAATGCTCCCTTTTGTGATCCCGCGATCCTTACCAGTGGTATTCCCGTCCTGGGCATCTGTTATGGGATGCAACTGCTGACAACACAACTTGGCGGACATGTCGAATTGACACATGAGCAACGTGAGTATGGCCCTGCCACCATCGAGGTGTTCGCTAATGCACTGCATGATCCCGCCTTTCGTATCTTTGAAGGCATCACCGCTTCACCCGCACAGACCGAACATCTTATCCCTGTTGAAACCGCCTTACGCTTACCAGTATGGATGAGCCATGGTGATAGCGTAGATATTCTGCCGCAGGGCTTTCGCGTGATTGCAGCAACAGAAAGTAATCCGGTTGCCGCGATTGCCAACGAGCAAGGCATGGTTGGCTTACAATTCCATCCAGAGGTATCGCATACACCACAGGGTAAGGAGTTGATTCGCAACTTCCTGTTTCGTATTTGTGGTTGCGATGGCACATGGACCGCGAGTTCTGTGATTGAAGAGGCAGTTGAGCAAATACGGCAACGCGTTGGCAATGAGCGTGTTCTATGTGGACTTTCCGGTGGTGTCGATTCGGCGGTTGCCGCGCTTTTGGTACATCGTGCAGTTGGTGAGCAACTGACGTGTGTATTTGTCGATACAGGCTGCTTGCGGGCAGGTGAACGTGAGCAGGTGATCGACACCTTTGGAACGCACATGCATATCCCGCTTGTTGTGGCTGACGCACAACAACGCTTTCTGGCACGTCTTGCCGATGTAATTGACCCGGAGCAGAAGCGACGCATTATCGGGGAGGAGTTTATCCGTGTCTTTGAGGCCGAGGCCGAACGTTTAGAAGAGCAACAAGGTCCTATTACGTTTCTCGCACAGGGAACCCTCTATCCCGATGTGATTGAAAGCACCAGTCATGACACCGCATCTACCGCGACGCGTATCAAGACGCATCACAACGTTGGTGGCCTACCCGAAGAAATGTCGCTCAAGCTAGTCGAGCCGTTGCGTGTGTTGTTCAAAGACGAGGTACGCGAAATAGGCTTGGCACTTGGCCTTCCCGAAGAGTGGGTGTGGCGGCATCCCTTCCCTGGACCAGGGCTGGCAATTCGTATTCTTGGAGCCGTTGATGAGACACGCTTAGCAATTCTACGTGCGGCAGATACCATTGTGATTGACGAGATACGACGCGCGGGTATCTATCGCGAGTTGGGGCAAGCGTTCGCCGTTTTGACCCCACTGCAAAGCGTCGGCGTGATGGGCGATAACCGCACCTATGCCAACGTCGTCGCGGTCCGTGCCGTGACAACGGGCGATTTTATGACAGCTGATTGGGCACGCATCTCGCCTGATGTCCTGGGGCGTATCGCGAACCGTATTGTGAATGAGGTGTCGGGAGTGAATCGTGTCGTATATGACATCACTTCTAAGCCACCCGCCACCATTGAATGGGAATAATTTCATGCTTGATTTCGAGTTCCTGGTGCGTGGCACCTATACTCCCGCGCAGCTTATCGTTGACTATAACCCAACGCACCATGTATCGCTGACGACCGAGATGCATGCGCAGATGGAGCAACTCTGGCATGACAAACTTGCGCTGGCAAGAGAACAAAACTTTCCACTCTTCGATGGGCAATTGTTTCGCTTCATGTACGCCGAAGAGCGCGATGACTCAACATTACGCATCAAGCTAGGCGATACCAGTTATAAAGAGTATGTCGCGACACGCTCCCCCGAATTCTCTCAGCAGTTAACGCGTGATGAGTTGAGCAATCCACTCTCCGTTTGCTCAGTTATTGAAACGCTTGATGGCTATATTCTGCTCGAAAGACGGCAAGGAACTGATGTGCATGATGGGCGCATTCATGTCATCGGCGGCTTTATGGAGCGTGGCAAAGATAACGCGGGACACGCACCTGATCCATTCGCAGCAATGAACCGCGAGATGCGTGAAGAGACAGGAATACAAGAGAAAGATATTCGTGAGCAGTACTGCCTTGGTGCAGTTTATGACATCCTTGTGCCACATCCCGAACTGTGCTTTGTGACGCGCCTAAACATTCCCCTCACGACACTCTCGAAGCGCAAGCCAGAGGACAACGAAATCAAAGAGTTACGCATGTTACGTGTGAATGCCACGACGCTCAAAGAAAGTATTCAGACCAACCATGGCAATATCTCGCCCACAGGCGAGGCGGCCCTTATTCTTTACGGCACCTGGAAATTTGGTGCGGGTTGGTTTGAGGACGTGATGGTGGGCATCCTCATGCAGGCCGATGATCGCCTACCAGGATAAAAATATAATAATAGAT
>CAXTWV010000195.1:0-3183 GCA_964248005.1 uncultured Ktedonobacteraceae bacterium
GGGTGTAATGAATTAGACCCCTACATTTTTATTGCGCATCATCATAGCGTACTCACCGGGTCGATATCGACCTCCCATTCGGGTGCATCGACGACGCGCAGTAGACGATGTAGGTCGGGGCCACGTGCGATAAGTTGCCAACGATATTTGCTGCGGATACGTTCCATCATGGCAGGCGCGGGACCGACGACATCGGTATTGGGTAGTTGTAGCCGCTCGATCCATTCGTTGAGTCGTTCAGCTAAAAGCAGGGCTTCGTTCTGACAACGATGGCGGTTTTCGTGGCTATAGGTGAATTTGACGAATTGGCGGAATGGTGGATAACCATAGCGTTGCCGCGCCTCGATTTCCGCGTTATAAAATTCGTGATAGTCGTGGCGCGAAGCTGCATCAATACAAAAATGTTGTGGGTTAAAGGTCTGCACAATCACACGTCCAGCCTCGGAACCACGTCCTGCACGCCCTGCTACCTGTGTGAGTAGTGTGAAGGCGCGTTCTGGCGATGAGTAGTCAGGCAGGTTGAGCGCGATATCCGCCGAAACGACACCAACGAGTGTCACCCCAGGCAAATCTAATCCTTTCGCAATCATCTGCGTGCCGATCATAATGTCAGCTTCACGATTGGCAAAGCGATCTAATAGTTGCTCATGCGCACTGCGGTTGCGTGCGGTATCCCTGTCCCAGCGTAGGAGACGCGCCTCTGGAAAGCTCTTCTGAATCGTGTCCTGTACCTTTTCCGTTCCCAAACCAAAATAACGTATGCCCGAACTATTACAGTTGGGACAGAATTGTAGCATCTTACTTTTGCGCCCACAATAATGACACAGTAGAATACGCTCCGTCGAATGATAGGTCAAGGGAATATCGCAGCGGTCGCACTGCGAGACAAAGCCACAATCGCGACACAACACACAACTCGCCGCGCCACGTCGATTGAGAAAGAGAATTGCCTGTTGTCCCTTCCTCAAAACACTTTCAAGCTCCTCTTGCAAGCGACGACTGATGATACTGGTATTGCCTGTATGCAGTTCGGTTCGCAGGTCAATGATCTCGACGGGTGGTAGGGATGCGCCGATACGTCCAGGCAACTCGACGAGATGGTAGACGCCTTGCTCCGCTCGATAAAATGTCTCAACCGATGGCGTGGCACTGCCTAGCACAACGGGAATGTTCAATATTTTCCCCAAGGTCAATGCACTTCTGCGTGCGTGATAGGTCGGTTTGCGCTCGCCTTGTTTGTAGGCTGCTTCATGTTCCTCGTCCAGGATAATGATACCAAGATCGGGCAGCGGTGCGAAGAGGGCCGAACGTGAACCAATCACTACATCGACCTTGCCTGCGCGAATACGCCGCCACTCATCATAGCGTTCGCCCGCACTCAGTTCGCTATGAATGACGGCAACACGTTCGGGAAAACGTCCCGCGACACGTTGCACGGCCTGTGTCGTCAGCGCAATCTCTGGCACCAGCACAATGCCGCGTTTCCCCTGCGCGATGATGGCGGCAAGGGCTTGTAGATAGACCTCCGTCTTGCCACTGCCCGTGACGCCATGTAACAAAATGGGATGTGACGCATCGCCAAGAATGTGCTCCAAGGCTTGTTGCTGATCGGGCGTCAGGTGAAGTGGTGTTGACGCGGGTATAGCACGCCCGAAAAAGGGATTACGGCGCACTTCTGTCATTTCAATAAGAATAATGTTGTTCCGTATAAGTGGCTGTAGTTGTTTCTCGGTGAGTTCACACGCTTTACATAACATGCCAGGCGTCCAATATTGACCAGTTGCAGGTGCTTGTTGGAGCAAGTCAACGGCGGCAAGCAGACGACGCGCAATAAGCCGTTCCTTATCGTCTTCGGAAAGTGTCAGGGTTGCGGTCGCACCAGGGACTGCCCATGCATTGCCAGCACTACTTTTGCTACCAGCTTTCCCTCCTGGACGCCGACGTACATTGTCTGGCGCGATAATGATTGCGGCGGCCTGTGCCATATCGCGTTGTGCGACCTCTTCGATTTGCTCGCGCCATGCAGCGAGTGCTTCACTCTCTGCTATGAGACGCACGATGCGTTGGACGCGTGGTTTGGCCTGTGGCGTAAGAAGCTGTGCATCGCGTTGCACGAGACCACTTTCAAGTGCTTCTTTCAACACCTCTTTGGCGCGTTTTGGCCCTAGCATCTCTTTCAGTCGCTCGACATCCAGTTCACCCTCGGCAAGCAGCATTCCAATTAAGCCTCTTGTATGCAAGGTTTGTTCGCTTGCCTCAGCAGATGTTTCGTTTGTGACAAGATGCAAGACGACTTGTGAGCGTTGCATTAGGCCAGGAGGCAACATCATCAGAGCAACAAACGCAAGCGGAGTGACATAGTAGTCCGCCATCCACTCAGCTAATGTTCGTTGGTGTGGTAATAATGCGGGTTCAAGATCGAGAATAGTGTGCAATGAACGTAATACCTCGTCGTCGCTATCAAATGTCGGTATCTCTTTCTCATCGTCTGAAATCGTCCAAACGATGCCCTCGACGAGCTTATCTCCATAGGGAACCGCGACGAGTTGTCCAGCACGCAGATTGGCTTGAAACTCTTCTGGCACGAGATAGGTCAGCAAGGGATGTTCCGCGTGCCAGCTTGCGGCGGCGGTTAGGACATTGGCAAGCATGATATTACCGCCTCTCGAATTGATGGGCCAACGCGGATAAGCCAAAATGAACCATCGTGGGACGCCCATGACAGCAGCTATAGGGAGCCTTTGTCTGCTCTAGCTGTTCTATCATTTCGCGCATCTCACTTACCGTCAGAAAGTAGTTTGCCTTGATTGCGGCCTTACATGCCACGTTTGCCAGTGCCTGCTCTTCCCATGTCTCAGTGTGACCAAGGTTGTCCGGCGCTGTCAGTTCGATCAGTAATTCATGTAGGGAGCGCATGTTCATCTGCTTAACAAGAATGCTTGGAACCGAGAGTACGTTAAGCGTGTTGCTTTCGGACATCTCAAATGAGAAGCCAAGCTGTGTCAATTGCTGTTGATGATCTTCTATTGCCTCAAGCTCAGTTGGTGCTAACGAGAGGTTCATGGGAGTAAGCAGCAATTGCGCGATAGGAGTACGCGCCTTCATCGACGCCACCATGCGCTCTAACAGGATGCGCTCATGCGCTGCATGTTGATCAATCAGGTACATCCCGTCCTCGCCCTC
>CAXTWV010000195.1:3283-9188 GCA_964248005.1 uncultured Ktedonobacteraceae bacterium
ATTTTCGGTTGTATGGATATGGTTTTGCCAGAGGCGAGAGGGGAGTGGCGGCTTCGTGCCGCTTTCCTCTTCCGTGACGGTGAGCCAGGGATTGTCTTGGGGCAAGGTCGGTTCTGTCTCATCGTCGGTGATTGATTCCGCGAGAGGACGCGATAAATCGGTCCCTACAGGGGCGCCGATGTCGGGGGCGTTGTCCTTCCATTGGGGCATGGAGGGTTCTTCAAGCAGTGCTTGACGCACGGCGCGTAGGACGGCGGCAAAAACGCGGCGTTCTTTGAGAAAACGAATTTCGGTTTTGGCGGGATGAACATTTACGTCGAGTAAGGTAGGGTCAATCTGAATGTTGATGACCGCGATAGGATGCCGTCCTGTCAGCAATAACGAATGGTATGCACCTTCGACGGCGGAGGTGAGCATACGACTCAAGACCCAACGCCGATTGACGAAAAACGAGATGAATTGACGCGTGCTTTTATAGCATGAGGGACGACTGACGTAGCCTGTCACAACGGGATATTCCAGGTCTTCAGAGCGGTCGGGTTGTGCTGGTGCGCCCGCTTGAACCATCTGGTCGGCGATCTGTAGTCCGTAGACTTCGACCAGGACACTTGTGAGTTGTCCATCGCCCGGAGTCGCAAAGATTTGTTTGCCATCGCTAAATACATTGAAGCGAATTTCGGGGTAGGCAAGGGCATATTGTTCTAGTAAGTGATGACAGTGGCTTATCTCGGTGTGCCGACTCTTGAGAAACTTGAGACGCGCAGGCACGGAGCTAAAGAGGTTGCGCACGGTAAGTGTCGTACCCTCTGGTGACGCGGCGGTCGTAATCTCTGACATCTGTCCGTTGACCGCGTGCATTTGTGCTCCCTGCTCTGCTTCGTGATGGCGACTGAGCAGAGTCACTTCGGCGACGGCGGCAAGGCTCGCGAGTGCTTCGCCACGAAACCCTAGTGTAGAAATATGTTCCAGGTCGTCAATCTGGGCCACCTTGCTTGTCGCATGTCGGGAAAGTGCAAGAGGCAGTTCATCAATGGGAATGCCGGAGCCATTGTCAGTGACGCGAATAAGTTGCAGGCCGCCCTGTGCAAGGTCAACGCGAATCTGGGTCGCGCCCGCATCAATACTATTTTCAATCAATTCTTTCACAACGGAGGCAGGTCGTTCGACCACCTCGCCAGCAGCAATTTTAGCGGCGACATCGGGCGCGAGTTGACGTATCGGCATAACACAGAACTCCATAAGCACATAGAAAAAAGAGAGATTAAATATAATAGTAAGAACGAGTGTTCCTGGCTCATTATATCATAGAGGTGTGTGAACGAATATGGGTCCTGTTAGCCTGAGCATAGTAGCGAGAGCATGGTACAATCATAAAAAACGTCTATAGTTAGGGAAACACAAATGATCTGTCGAGACACAATAGATAGACCTACTGCAACTATCTCAAACAGTTTTCATGCTTATAGAGCAGGACAATATATCTCGCCTCTTTTTATGCTTGGTGACGCACTCTCTATTCTCGCACAAATACCTGATGAGTCTATTGATTTTTGTATGACAAGCCCTCCTTATTGGAACAAGCGGCAATATCATAATGGTGGTATTGGGTTAGAGGAAGACTATCACGACTACATTGTGCATTTGTTACACGTCTTTATCCACATTAAAGAAAATAGCTCGCCTTACTCCATCGAAGCTATCCTCGCATAGTCAGCGATAACAGGATGCATCGTGTAGTAGCCTTGCCCTCGGCTTTCGACCAGTCCTGCGTCGGTGAGTTCGTCAAGCGTGCTTGGTGCGACTTTGGCGATGGTAAGAGCGTCCTCTTCTTGAAATGTATTCGGCTTGGGCGGAAAGATTGCCAATGCGCGTAATGCTAGTCGTGCCTCTTGTGAAAGATGCAAATCACTGAGCGCAATAACTGTTTGTAATGAAATTGTTGTACTTTCAGCAAGGCTTGCTATACCCTCGGTAGGGTCCAGGGGTTGTGTGAGACGGAGACGTGCTTCAGGAGAACGTAGGCGTTCAAGGGCTTGTGTGAGACGACGTGTATGCTTTTGATGCGTCTCCGCTTGTATATAGCGTCCCATCAGAATGAGAGCGAGCGGAAGTCCGCCAACGGATTCTACCAGTACACGTACATCATGTGTAGCACCCTTGCAAGCTGGTGCGATATGTGTGAGTAGTGTGATACCTTCATCTATAGATAGCTCATGAATAGTCGTCGTCGCCTGACCCGTATACTGAAGCGCAATAGGCACTTGCCGTGTTGTAATAAGATAAGTGCAATGTGGTCCTCCAACTTGTAAGGCAAACACTGAGTCACTATCCCACACATCATCAATGATAATGAGCAGAGGGCGTGTACCAATTGTGGTACGTAAGGCTTGAGTTAAACTCTCTACACTTGTAAGCTTTTTTCTCTGAGTACTGCTGATACCCAGCAATTTGGCCCAGCGACTCAAGATACTATGGATAGTAGGTTGAGGACCTACACGCGCCCAGAGAATACCACCAGAAAAATGCGTGCGTACCTCTTCATCAGAAGAAAGTGTACTGGCAACAGCCGTTTTTCCTACTCCCGGTAATCCTTGTAGCGCGAACGTCGTTGTACTTTTTTGCTGGATAAGCACTTTTTTGAGAGACACAAGCACGTTTTCACGTCCTACCAGCGCATGAAGTACATGTGGAATAGCGGGATCGTAGAGTGTGACAGGAGTGACTTCTGCCGTATTCGCGCTTGTCATGACATGTCGTGCTTCCTGGGAAGGAGGAACAAGTCCTAATTCAGCCATACTCTTGTGAAAGAGTTCACTCAATTTAAGACGATGTGTCGAGTTTGGAAAGGTAGTGCCCTTTTCCCAGCGTGAAATGGTAAACGGATTGGTATTCACCTGTTTCGCAACATAACTTTGTGACCAACCGCGTGCCTCGCGTTCATGTCGCAGTAGCCCATTTGGAGTCTTCTTGACATCTGACATGTGCTCTTGTCTTTCTTGGTTTATGCTCTTGTTTGCAAAGTGTTGAGCCAGTGGGCAACGTCTTGTGTACGTTCGTGATGTTCGGCCTCGAAGATAGCAAGTGCTTGTTCGCCTTTGTGCCGTGCCTCTGTGAAATTCCCTTCGTGTATGTCAATGCGCCCTAAGCCAAAGAGTGCAAAGGCGATCAGTTCCTGTGCCTCTATTGCTTGCGCGAGCGAGAGTGCCTCGCTAAAAAATTCCTCTGCTTTTGACCAATTGCCACGTCTCATACATACCTCGCCCCATTCAGTGAGGGTCTCGCCGATGAGCCAGCGATGTCCAACGGCATGCGCTAACGTAAGGCTTTCCTGAAAATAGGTCTCCGCAAGCGTATACTGCTTCAGCAGACCCTCTAAAATTCCCATGTTTTGCAGAATGTTGCCCAGACGAACACGATGTCCAATCCTGCGTGCAACATCAAGACTTTCTTGATAGTATGCTCTTGCCGCATCATAGTTCTCGTGTCGAACCGCAATCGCGCCCATCACCATCAGCAGAGCACTAAGGCGTTGTCGATGGTCCATCTCACGTGCCTTGTCGAGACCCTCTTGGACGTAGTGTTCAGCAAGCGTGTACTCTCCACGTTTGATGGCCTTTGCACCCAGGTTTTGTAGCAGTAGACACATCGTTTCCCAATCGCCAATTGTGCGAGCAACCTCCAAACCTTCCAGATAGAGGGAATCGCCGCGCTGAAATTGGCCTAAACCATCTACTGCCTCACCGAGAATCCGCAGCAGTGCTGTTATCTGCCATGCATTTTCAGTAGCACGTGCTACCGTCAATCCTTCTTCCGCGAAGTGCAGAGCGGCGGTGAAGTCACCACGATTGAGAGCAGTTTCACCTTGATTTGCTAAGAGATTACTTAAAATTTCACGGTTGTCGTATTGCCGTGCAAGTGCAATCCCTGTTTCGTAGTGTTGCTCTGCTACTGCTAGCGTGCCGCGCCGTTCCGCGATGCGTCCAAGCGCGAGATGAAGACGTGCCTCGATGGTGCTATCGAATGGTTGTGAGGGTTGCAGTAGTGTATGTTCTTCATGATGTGCTGCAAGAGCATAGCTCAGATGTGTTTCGGCGAGATCATATAAGCCTCGTGCCTCCCAGAATGGTGCAAGAGCTAGAACACTTTCTATGAATGGTTCGTACATCTGGTGCTTCATGGCTAGATGCAATGCGGTAAGTATATTTGCGGCTGCCCGTTCCAAACGTGCGTAGTCTTTTTGATGGGTCAATAAAAAGTTTTTGTTGTAAAGAACGAGGCGTTGCTCCGCACCAGTGTCAGGAGCATCAAGACAGGTGTAGTCTGCTATCGTTTGATGCAGACTATAGCGATTCGTGCCGCTCACTTCCAGCAAACCGGTATCCTCTAATGCCTCAAGGACATCTGTAGAGACATTCGCAACGAAGAGTGCTACCTCGTCAGAAAAGGTATTAGGCTTTGGGGCGAGGATGGCAATGGCACGTAGTGCTTGTCGTATCTTTGGCAAGAGTTGGTGAATGCTTAAATCGATAACAGACTGTAGTGAAAAAGGTGTGCCAGTGGGAAGACTTGGTGGACGTTCAGAGGGCGAAGTACTTTGTGCAAGAAGTAGGCGTTTCTGAATGTTTTGCACATGCTCAAGAGCCGTTTTGATGCGTCTTGGTTGATCGCTATAGGCGTGTAGTTGTAGATAACGACCCATAATGGTGAGTGCAAGCGGAAGACCGCCAGTAGCACGTACAAGTGCAAGTGTTGCTTCTGGCTCCTGTGCGACAACGGTTGGCGCGAAGCGCGTCAAAAGAGCAAGGCTATCGACCTCGTTTAACTCATGAACATTGGTGGCATGCTCTGCCCCGAACTGTACAGCCAGTTGAGGAATGCGTGTTGTGAGCAGATAGGTACACTGAGGTCCTCCCACCTTGAGCGCGAACGCGTCTTCAATCCTCCACACGTCGTCGAGCACGATCAACATACGACGTTCTCCAATCACATCTCGTAATGTATTGCCCCATTCAGCAGCGTTTGTGAGTCTTGCAATCTCAAAAGGTGCGAGAGTCAGCAGAGCACCCCACTTGCTGAGCAGTCCTATCATGTTTGGATGCTGACCCACACCTGCCCAAAGAATACCATGCTCAAAGTATGCTTGAATGTCGCGGTCGTGTGCAAGTTGATTGACAATCGCCGTCTTTCCCACGCCAGGTAGACCATTTAGTGCGGAGAGCGCAAGACTTTTCTGTGCCAGCAGGTGTGTTTTCAGTTGCTGAAGGAGGTCGTCACGTCCTATAAGTTCATGCATCTGTATTGGTAAAGGTGGAATAGCAGGGTCATACACAGGAGAATAGGTATGTTGCATTCCATCCTGCTTCCGTAGGGACCGGTTCATCGCGTCTTCGTCGGCAATCAACCCCCGACGAGGACGCGATGAATCGGTCCCTACGAATCCTAACGCGTCCTCGTCTAACTCAAAGAGTACACACAGTTTTGCACGGAAATACGCACTTGGATGGCTTATTCCTCGCTCCCAACGTCCTATGGTAAACGCATTGGTTTTCATCTGCTGGGCCACATAGTGCTGAGACCAACCACGTATCTCGCGTTGTCTCTTTAAGGACGCATTAGGTTTCTTACTCTTTTTTTTACTTTTTGTCATACTACACTTCTCTTAAGGCGGCATGGGCACGAAATTCACTATCTACTCCTATAGACGTTTAGGAAAAGAGACTTATAAATGATATACCTGTGATATGTCTTTTGAGGGTTGTGCAAGGCATACTTGGGACAGAACGGAGAAGGGTGCTGTACCCTTCACGAGAGCGAAAATGAGAGGAAATGTCAAGATGAGTATGCTCCAATCTCTCCTGTTGTCCTGTAATGCTGGCCCTTATGATAACGATGGTCCTCATGATAA
>CAXTWV010000196.1:0-4791 GCA_964248005.1 uncultured Ktedonobacteraceae bacterium
ATGCTCTTTAAGCGTATCAAGGAGCGTGCAGGCATTACAGACAAACGCATTAGCCCACACGTCTTCCGTCACTCGTTCGCTATTCGCTACTTTGTATTAGGAAACGCCCCCTTTAGCCTACAGGAGCTACTAGGGCATGAGGATATGACAACCGTCAAGAACTATATGCACATGAACGATGAGACCATTCAATCGCAGAAACGGAAATATAGTCTTGGCGATCATTTGCTAACGAGGATGCCAGGACCAAAGGAGGCGAGACGAAAAGGTTTTCAGATAAGAGAGAAAAAGTAAAATTGTAACGTAACAAGGAAGCTAAGTATTATTGTACTTGTTTCCTTGTTACCTCTTCTTTTATGAATACATCCAATTCTAAGACATACAGTAATTACTTACTGTCGCTGTTAAAAAATCCTTTTAGAACGAGGAGTAAACTGATAATGTCTGTCATTGCTACATGATTTGTCACTATCAACCCTACTAACACCAAAACACACAGTATAAGTATTACCTGCATGTGCTTTGGGATACGCTGAAAGAAAGTTAGACTTCTGTCGAGGAAGCTTTTATTATTTTTGTACATATTAGAGCTTTTTGTTGTCTTGTGCATGGGTCAACTCCTTTGCGAGAACTATTCACTCTTAGAGGGAGTCCACCTACTAAAAAAGTAAGCACTAGCATTTTTTATCACAGTATGCTAGTATATAGCTTAATCCTAAAATAAATAGGATTGCTACAGCTTAAAGTCACTGTGAGCTTTAGTATGCTTCGCAGCAAAGTATGCAGGTAGAAAACCTCTCCGTATACAATAAGTTGGGCAGGAAGCAACCACTTTAGTACAAGCCGAAGAATGCTCAGTCTTGCAGGATAGTAACATTCAAGGTTATCTGAGGTAGGTTGCTTTCTCTTTTTATTTGTATCCTTTTTTAAAGGAAATAAATTTAGTGTGTTTACAATTTGTTCTAGTCCCTCTCTAATATGTAACTGTAAAAACAATACTTTCCGAACTTTTGTAATTGAGACAACCACTCTCAATATTTAGTTATCCCTCGTTCATCACAACATTAACATACACTAAATACAAATGTCAAGGATTTTTTACATCAAATGTCATTTTGCTTGACATTTGTCATTCAAGTGACTATACTTCATAAGAAGTATGAATTAAGAAGAGTCAAGAAAGCTAGTAATAAAAAGAGATGAATGCTGAAACACGGACATGGCGGACATTTTTAGGAGAGATCATAAGTGACTCCCAAGAAAGGACGCGTATTGCTAATGAGCTAGGTGTAAGTCCTATAACCTTAATACGTTGGGGAAATGGAGTATCCAATCCACGTCCAAACGCTCTGCGCCGTCTGCTTGACATTTTACCTCAACATCGTGAAATACTCGCATCACTGATTCAAGAAGAGTTTTCCGATGCTATAACATCTGATGGTGATCGTGAAACTCTGTTAACTCCAAACCAAGAAATTCCTTCTGAATTTTACTCGCAAGTCTTTAATATAGTTACTGGGCTTAATGAAACACTTCGTTTTTGGTCAATAAGCAACCTTATTCTTCAACAAGCGCATGAACAGTTAGACCCTAACCGTTTGGGCATGGCGATTACAGTAGTAAGATGCATGCCGCCTTCTAAAGAAGGGAAAATTCGTAGTCTGCGTGAAAGTGTCGGTAGAGGAAGTCCCCCTTGGATGAACAATTTAGAGCAGAGAGCTGTGTTTTTAGGTGCAGAATCACTCGCTGGATATGTGGTAACGACTAGTCATTCAGAGACAATGCAAAATACGCAAAATGCACCAAATAAAATGCTTCCATCTTATCACTCAGATTTCGAGATGAGTGCGACAGCTTCACCTATTATCCACACAAATCGCGTCGCTGGATGTCTTCTCGTCTCAAGTACAGTACCAGACTATTTTTTACCGTTTCGACAGAAACTTATACAAGATTTTGCTAATTTAATGATCTTGGCTTTTAGTCAAGAGGAATTTTACCCATTAGAACTTATTGATCTTCGTATAATGCCTTCTGTTGAAGAGCAAGAAAAATCTTTTTCTAATTTTCAGCAACGTGTTCTAAGTCTTATGGTGGAAAGTATTCGCGCAAACCAACCGCTAAATCTTATGCAAGCAGAAGAAGTAGCTTTGCAACAATTAGAAGAAGAGTTACTCAATCTTTCACTCAATGCAGATAGGTAAAGTCTAAATGTTTTAGAAGAAATAGAAAGGCTTTTTTATGTTGGACCATTCATCTCGTGCAGAAAACACATACATAATTGATTCGGCAAGTGGTGCTGAAATTGCACGTTTATTGCGGCAAAATGAACTCATGAAAAGAGAGATAGGAGGATTTATCCCATTTGGAGTAGACCAAGTGGGAACGCTGAATAATATATTAGATATTGCATGTGGACCAGGAGGATGGGCACTTGATGTAGCATTTGCACTTCCAGAAGTTAGGGTAGTAGGAATTGATGTTGATAGGCAAATGATACAGTACGCAAACATGAGAGCTAAACAACAAGAGTTAAACAATGCTAGTTTTAGAATTATGAACGTACTTCAACCGCTTGACTTCTCTGATGGCTCGTTCGATTTAATCAATAGCCGATTTCTCTCAGGATTTATGCCTTCAACTGCTTGGTCACGACTGATACAGGAATATTTTCGTATTGTTCGTTCGGGAGGTGTTATTGTACTAACCGAAATGGAACAGAACATCACTAATAGCCCAGCAAATGAGAGAATCAATGCAATGTTTGCACTTGCTATGAAAACAGTGAGCTACAGTTTTTCTCCAGACGGGCGACATATTGGTATAACACCAATGATAAGTAGTTTTTTGCAAAATGCAGGATGTCAAAGTATTCAGAAAGTGGCGCAAGTAATCGACTTTTCCTTCGGAACAGAAGTACATGAAAGTTTTTATCAAGATTTAATGATAACTTATCAGTTAATGAAACCCTTTTTAGCTAATATTGGTGTCACACGAATAGAGGAGTATGATTCACTATACCAACAAGCCTTAATTGAGATGAAATCAAACGATTTTCGTGGAGTGAACTTCATTCTTACTACTTGGGGAGTAAAACCCTAATAGCTAAGTACTTAGACTGAAACATACAGATATTTCTTCATCCTATGGGCCTAATTTCACCAGAAGAACGTTTTAAGTGATGCTAGACTACTTGCAATCCAAGTTTGACCCTTTTTCGTCGTACTTCTATTGCAAAATCTTTCTTTGAACGTTTTTGATACAACAAAGACCGCTCGACAAATCGAGACAAAAACGTCGAGATATCCGTATCCAATTTAGATAACTCATCCCCTTCCCACGCCGCCATTGAGGTTGCATAGCCAAACATTGGCTCAACCGCCTTGTCGATATTGCGTTGCTCTTTGCGCTTGTGAATAATCTTAAATGGATGTGGATGATATTCACCCACATCCATTTTCTCACTTACTCGCGAACTATGCTTTTTGTGGGGTGATGCGTTGCACCTGCTCCGCGTCGCGAGTTGACTGATAGTCTGTTGCGTGTACGTGTTGAGCACGAGGCCAGCAGGCAAGAGCCATAATCACGAGTAACAAGCCAGAATTGAAATCGGTCGCCATGCCTGTGAGGATCATGCCAAACCCTTGTGCTCCCCACCAGATTACAAGGCTGACTATGATGGATGCGATCAAAACTGGACGTATATGTTCTTCCTTCACAAGACTCAAGGCAACTCCTAGTCCTAGAAAGATCACAATGAGTACAATATTCGTTGGAATTTCAGCAGAAGCGGTAGCACTTGAGAGTCCTTGTAAGATTGGGTCTACCAGAAAGCCATTGAGTCCACCCATACCGATCAAACCACTCAGCGTCTGCGAAATCTGGCCCGAATTCCACCAGTATGGTTGCAGTTGGAGCAGTGCCGCCAGGAACCAGAAACCCACGAGGAACCAGCGAAATGCTGTGCGTGGGATAAGACCCTCTTCTGTGTTCTCTGAACGTGGATAGATAAGCAGACCTAGCAGTGGATAGAGCAAAACCGCGCCAGGAGCACCTGTCAAAACGCCCGCCTGCCCAGTCAAGAGCATACTTAATCCTTCGCCGCCATACCAGACGACGAGTGCCCAAATAACGGACGCAATTACGGTTGCGCGTACCCATAGTCCTGTTAGCAATAGAATGCCAAGGATGATCTGAACGAGTGCAATCATAAGATTAATCAGAAAGAGATGATCAGTGGTAACACTGACGATCCAAGTAAGATTCGTTTCAATTGGCCCAGGTTGGCCTTGTAGCATCGGCTTCATGACCCCATTGACCATGTTCATCGTGAACATCCGTGGTTGCAATTGGAGGAGTCCGACAGCTAGCCAGAGCAATCCAACGATCCGACGTAGAAGTTTTTGTGAAAGTAGCATAGATGGATGTCATCCTTTCGGAGAGAAAACCGAATTGTACGCAAAAAAGACCCGATAGCGCGTATGAGAGAGTAACTATCTTTCCTCCTACACTAGATTATACGTTGACCTGTAAGTTTTGCCTATTAGGATGAATCCCTACTTTTCGCTTAGGTAGAGGGGTTTGCATTTACTCTGTTTTACTGTTGAAGGCAAGTATTTTTGACAAGTATATGAGCATTTGGTACACTGATGAAGAATATTGATATATGTACTAGATGAGGAATTCATACCATTTCAGGTTGCAACAAGCAAGAGCATAGTAGGTACACGATGACATTCATAAGGATTTCCCTCTACCGTTTCAGTATCGTAAGTAGCTGTTTACTTCTCT
>CAXTWV010000196.1:4891-9177 GCA_964248005.1 uncultured Ktedonobacteraceae bacterium
GCCGATGGCTCAGTAACACAAATCTTGAAAGACCCAAATGGTCCAGAAGGCTTGATCTCTCTTCCAAACGGCACCCTTATCTTTTCTGAACAGGAGTCGAATCAAATTGTCTCTCTTGGGCCTGGATCGAAAACGCCCACCGTTTTGCGTGTGCTACCCGGTACGCCAAGCACTGCAAGTTGTAAGCATGGCGTCGATGGGATCGCGCTCGACTCCACCACAAACACAATTATCGTACCTGATAGTCCAACTGGGAATGTGTATCGTATGAGTCTGGATGGCAAAACATTTACACTGTTGGCGTCAGGTATTGTACGTCCTGTTGGTGCGGGAGTAGACAGCAAAGGAAATATCTTTATAGCTGATGAGTGTGGAAATGCTGTGTGGCGCATCACACCGAACGGGCAGAAAACTCGTATCGGTGGCTTCGGTATGCCCGATGATGTCGTTCCCGATGGACATGGCAACCTGCTCATCATTGATCTCTCCCCTTCGATTCATTCGCTGATACGCTTGAATCTTTTATCAGGCAAGCGTGAAACGCTGGCGAGACAGGGATACATCGAGCCACAAGGACTGCTTATCGACGCTCATGGCGACATTTTTGTCTCGGATGATTATGCGAACATCGTTATGGAGTATAAGCCTGTTGTGTAGCTAAGCGCGGGGTACTTCACTACAAGTCAATTTGCACTCCGTGACGCGTTGTGATATACTTTCATCATACCCATACCCAGGGGGTATAGAAAGAAAAGGGATATACTCATGCAAGCAGATAAACAAGACGTGCTGAAACGTTTGAAATATATCGAGGGACATCTGAACGGTATCCGCAAGATGATTGAAGAGGACAAATACTGTGTCGATATCCTCCACCAAACCTATGCGGTGCGTAAGGCCATTGAAAAGCTCGAAGGGCTTCTCGTAGAAAACCATCTACATACCTGTGTCCCCGAAGGTATCTCAGAAGGACGAGGCGAGGCCGTCATTGAGGAACTCGTGCAGCTCTACAATCGCGCGGGTAATCGCTAATACTATCTATCTATATATAAGACCAATACCATAGAAATTTTGTCCTTGCAACTTTCACTATCCTATGTTATATTCTCTATATACCCCTACCCTATGGGTATGGGATAAGACATTTCCACTCGTGCAATGATGATAAAAGGAGAATACTATGGCAAACCTACAAGAAACGACGCTTTCTGTTCCAGATGTAAGTTGTGAACATTGTGTAAAGACCGTGAATGGCGCATTAGGCTCACTTCCCGGAGTAGAGGCGGTCAACACTGATATTCCTACGAAGAGTGTTCACTTCCGCTACGACCCCAGCCAAGTCTCAATGCAAAAAATTGAGGAAGTACTAGATGATGCTGGCTACACTGTCTCGAAAGAGGTAGCACCAGCACCGAGAACCAGTGGAAAGCCACTAAACACAATCTAAACTAGGGCAAGTGCCATTAGTAAAGGCTATGCCACCTTTCCATCTAGGAAGGTGGCATAGCCTTTACTTTCTTCGCAAGAATTTCGTTTTCTTGTTTGACACTCTTGACGTGATAGTTTATACTATGATTATACCCCTCCCAGGGGGGTAGGTAATGTCAAACCGAAAACAAGAGGTGACTACTATGGCGACGGAAGCCAAGCATTCTATAGAGCAATACACAGAAAGTCCTCACGAACAAACAAAGGAGAGAGAGAGTCGGGCCACCTTCGCTCTCGAAGGTATGACGTGTGCTTCTTGCGCAATGCGCATTGAAAAGGGTCTCAAAAAAGTACCGGGAGTTGTAGACGCACAGGTCAATCTTGCCACTGAGCAAGCAACCGTGACCTATAACGCGACTCAAACAGGGCCTGAGCAGATGATACAGAAGGTTGATGCGGTTGGATACAAAGCTATTCCACTCGTCGTACCCACTCCTAAGCCAGTTGAGCCACAGATGCAAGAAGCCCATACGACACTTGCGTTTGAAGGCATGACCTGTGCCTCCTGCGCTATGCGTATCGAGAAGGGTCTCAAAAAAGTGCCTGGGGTGATAGATGCACAAGTCAATCTCGCCACTGAGCGTGGAACCGTGACGTACAATCCTGACCAGACGGGGTTAGAGCAAATGGTGCAAAAGGTCGAGGCTGTTGGGTACAAGGCAACACCTGTTGAACAAGTTTTCCCGCAACAGGTATCCGCAACAGCACCGGAGAGGAGTGCATCCAGCACTGCACCTGAAGTATCGCTCAGTACGCAACAAGAAGATGAGCGGAATGCACGTAAGGCAGCGGAAATTATTCGGAAGCGTAATCTTTTAATCCTGAGTATCGCCCTCTCAATTCCTGTCGTGATTTTGGGTATGTTCTTCATGAACCGCTTCCCAGGTGAAAACATTCTTTTACTTGTCTTAACAACGCCGATCTGGGCAATCGTGGGATGGGAGTTTCATAAAGGCGCACTCAAGACACTCCGTCATGCCAGTGCGAATATGGATACGCTGGTTTCACTTGGCTCGACAGCAGCGTATGTGCTGAGCATCGTCGCGACTTTCTTTCCGAACGTCGTTGGTGGCGTCACCTTTTACGATACCACAGCCTTAATTGTGACATTAATTTTCCTGGGCAAGTATTTAGAAGCGCGAGCGAAAGGGCAGACAAACGAGGCCATCAAGAAGTTAGTTGGCCTACAAGCGCGTACTGCCCATATCATGCAGGCGGGGCAAGAGATTGAACTGCCGATTGAACAAGTGCAGGTTGGAGATGAACTGATTGTACGTCCTGGTGAGAAGATTCCGGTTGATGGTAAAGTTCTTTCCGGTTCCTCCTCCGTTGACGAGTCGATGATTACGGGTGAAAGCATTCCTGTTGACAAAGGCGTGGGTGATGCGCTCATCGGTGCGACTGTGAACCAGCGTGGACTACTACACGTCCAGGCAACAAAAGTGGGAGCCGATACGGTTCTGGCAAGTATCGTGCGTATGGTTGAGCAGGCACAAGGGTCAAAGGCCCCTATTCAGCGTATTGCAGACACCATCTCTAGCATCTTTGTCCCGACGGTGTTAGTCATTGCGTCACTTACCTTTATCGCTTGGGCAGTGCTTACCACCCTCTTTGGTATTGGGATACATACAGCGAGTATGATGAGCGCAAGCAATCCGTGGATTATTGCGATTGTAGCTGCCGTTGCGGTGCTGGTTGTTGCGTGTCCATGTGCGCTTGGACTCGCCACGCCAACCGCGATTATGGTTGGGACGGGCAAAGGAGCCGAGCAAGGTATTCTGATTAAAGGTGGTGAAAGCTTAGAGCGTATTCAAGCGGTCCGAGCTGTCTTGCTTGATAAGACAGGCACAATCACCAAAGGCAAGCCCGAACTGACCGATGTGTTTGCTCTTGAGAGCGAACAAGCTGATGAAATGTTGCGTCTGACGGCAGAGGCCGAGCAAGGTTCTGAACATCCACTTGCAACTGCCATCGTTGAGGGGGCAAAAGTACGTGGTTTAGCGACCAACACCTATCCTGAACGCTTTACTGCTCTTGCCGGGCGTGGCGTGGAAGCGACAGTAGAAGGCCATGGTGTACTAATTGGCACAAGAATGCTACTTCGCGAGCGTGGTATCGACTCTGCATCTGTAGAAGAGCAACTCAAAGTGTTGGAAGAACAAGGCAAGACTGCGATGCTTGTGGTGCTCGATGGAAAACTAGCAGGAGTGGTGGCTGTCGCGGATACCGTGAAAGTTGGTTCGGCAGAAGCGATTGAGCAATTGCATAAACAGGGCTTAACGGTGTGGATGATTACAGGCGACAATCGGCGGACTGCGCAAGCGATTGCGTCGCAAGTCGGCATCGCGCCGGAGCATGTGTTGGCAGAGGTCTTGCCCGAAGACAAAGCCAATCAAGTCAAGCGTTTGCAGGAACAAGGGCTGATCGTGGCTTTTGCTGGTGATGGCATTAACGATGCACCCGCACTTGTTCAGGCTGATGCGGGCATTGCGATGGGGACAGGAACCGATGTCGCAATGGAAGCGTCAGACATTACGCTGGTCAAGGGCAATCTGAAGAGTATCGCGAACGCACTTGCGCTTTCGCAGGCAACATTGCGTATCATCAAGCAAAATCTCTTCTGGGCGTTTGCCTATAACGTAGTCCTAATTCCGATGGCTATTCTCTCGCCCTTGATTCCCTTCTTGCGTGAGAATGCGCCAATCTTCGCGGCAGCAGCGATGGCCCTCTCCTCCGTAACAGTGGTCAGCAATTCACTGCGATTGCGTCGCTTTGGACGATAGATGAATGTGAAGGCG
>CAXTWV010000197.1:0-2844 GCA_964248005.1 uncultured Ktedonobacteraceae bacterium
GTACCTAGATTCTCTGTATTTGTGCGCTTATTCGGGTCAAAACGCCGTGCGATACCAAAGTCGATGAGTTGTACATCATCGTCCGTGGTAATCATAATGTTACCCGGCTTCAAGTCTCGTAGAATAATTGGTGGGACGCGTGTATGAATGTATGTCAATGCCTCACACACCTGCATCCCCCACTTGATTACCTTATCCTCTGGTAACGGTGATTTACTATCCTCAAGTATCTTCTCAAGACTACGCCCCGGCACAAACTCCATCACAAAGTAGTAGTTGCCCCGCTCTTGAAACGGCACCATCAAACTCGCGATGTGCGGATTCTTCAAGCCACGTAGGAGCGCAACCTCTTTATTAAAACGGTCTATCGCAACGTCTCTATCCTCTTTACTCGTACTTTGACCGATAAGCAGTTCTTTGACCGCGTAATAATAAGGAGGTATTCCTGGTCCTGCATCCTGCGCTACCCGATACACAGTACCCATACCACCTTCGCCGAGAATTTTATCAATTTTATATTTTCCGTCAAGAACTGTACCTATAGGAAGAGCCATAAAGCTGTACTCCAACCTTTTACAACTGTGTTATGTTATGCTAATGGGCATTCACATGCACCACGACAGCAGTAATATTGTCCTCGCCACCATTCGCATTTGCCAGATCAATCAACTGATCGCATATCTTCTGTGGGCTACTCTCTTCGCCCAATAGTCGAAGTAAGTCCTCATCATGCACCATCTCCCACAGCCCATCAGAACAGAGTAAGAGGGCATCTTTGGGAAGTAGTGTTTCGTGGAAAATGTCAACCTCGACCGTCTTATGTCCCGCACCGAGCGAACGATAAATCAAATTACGCTGTGGATGCGTATAGATTTCATCCGCCGTGATCTGGTTTGACTCGACGAGCCGCGCAACGAGCGAGTGATCGCGTGTCACAGGGGTAAGTTTGCCTTCACGGAGAAGATATGTGCGACTATCGCCAACATTAGCAACATAGGCATTATCGTTCTGTACTAGCACAGCCGTCACCGTACTTCCCAGGCCACGTGCCGCACTCTGTTTCTCGCCATAGCGTATGATCGCTGTATTTGCCTGCTGAATCGCTGTCTTCAATTGGTCTTCAACCGCGAACGCGACTGGTGTCTCTTTGAGCTTGCGCGTTTTCTGTTTCGAGCTTTCTTCGGCAGCGGGAGCTTGCTTTTTCCCAGCCTCTTTGACCTCAGCCAGATCAAGCTTGATGGTCGGTTGATCGGCAATAGGCTTGAAGAAACTATCCAGGTTTTGACTAATGGTTTCAATCGCAAGCTTGCTCGCAACCTCGCCTGCCTTATACCCACCCATGCCGTCAGCCACAACAAAGAGACCTCGGTCTCCTTCTTCTGATGACTCTATGCGTTTGTAGGCACAGTCTTCATTTTGGTCGCGTTGCTTTCCCACGTCGCTTTTATCAGCCGCCGTTAATCGTAGATGTATAGATGTCATTGTAGTATGTACCTCACAAAAGCAGATGTCTTTTCTATAGTTGTGCTCAATATAGCATATAGTGGGCGTGCTGACAATTAAAGACATTCTGGTTTGTCTATAGCCGTATTTTATGTCAAGCATAGTGTGCATATTATTATTGGAACATACAGTATATACGGCCTAGGGAGGATTTGAGTTGCGTAGTGTTCTGAACACTGTGATATACTGAAGCAGGAAAAAATGAGACACAAAAAGGACTGGATGAGATAGATATTCATTCTCCTTGTAAGAAAGCGTGGGCATGTCTGAGATGCGTCGTATTCCTTCTTCCGTATCAGCCTATGAGCTTGATCCTTATATTCTGACTCTTCCTCCGTTCCATTCAAGCATTCAGGCAGGCTGGGAAGGGGTGGTGGCGCGAACGTACCGGAGTCCTGCGGAGGTGGAGAGTATGATTCTTCCTGCTGTTCCCGATGTCTCACTGGTGATGGTCACGCAAGGTGCTCTGTGGCTCGAAAGCAGATATATCGGGGAGAACTGGGAAGGACTTCATGTGGGTGTGGGGGACTGGTTTTTAACACCTGGAGGCGGTGCATCCTACGAACTACGCTGGCACAAGACCTCTGTGGAAGACCCACACATTCTCAACCTCTATCTGGATACCACCTTGCTCCATCATGCAGCAGAACAGCTTGCTGATCATCTTCCTGCCCACATCGAACTGGCGGATCGCGCGGGTTTTCAGGACCCTCTGCTGACCCAAATGGGACTCGCATTGCAACGGGAACTGTTCGACCCAACCTCGGTGGGCAAACTCTATGCTGAAACTGCAGCACAGATGTTTGCGGTTCACCTGTTACGGCACTATCTGACCACCAATCTCTCCATCGTAGATGCTTCTCACAAACTCTCTCGCCAGCAACTCAAGCAGATCATCGAGTATATTGTCGCCGACCTCGACCAGGATCTCTCCCTCGATGCTCTTGCCCAGCAGATTGGGTTCAGCCCCTATCACTTTGCTCGCCTCTTTCGAGAGACCACCGGAGAAAGTCCGCACCAATTTGTGGTGAGCAAACGCGTCGAGGTAGCACAACAGTTGCTGAAAACCGCTGATCTCCCCTTGGCTCAGATCGCCGTAGCGGTCGGTTTTCCAAACCAGAGCCACTTCTCTAGAGTCTTCAAACAGCGACGCGGCATCACCCCTGCGCAGTATCGACACGAGCACGTTTAGAACAAACAAGAGCAAGAATACGCAAGAAGGTTCCCCTGTTTTCTCGTATCATGAATGCAGTCGATACGTACATCGACCTGACAGAGATCAATCTGCCTGTCCAATGGGAAAGCTGTGTGGGTGGACGACTTTCACAAAAAGAGTGTACG